>JAJYID010000004.1 GCA_021790235.1 bacterium
GTTAGGGAATTTAGTTTTTGTCCTGATTTTTACTAGATTCCTGAACTGAACAATCAGGTCTAAACTTGCTAAAGTTATGCGATTTTAACTTTCGGACGCGGGATCATAACCCGCCAGCTCCACCAAAAAAGCAGCATTCATTTCTGATGGTGCTTTTTTGGTGGAGCTGGGTGCCGAATCCCTAATGAAATCGATTGAATATTTAGTAAAAATTATTGTAAAGCCATTTGGAGTTCTTGATTTGCATGAGCTGGAATTTCGGCAGCCTGAGAGTGAATATCCCTGAGATCTTCTATAAGCTTTGTTTTCAGAGCAGCAGTCTCCGTCTCATCCAGCCCTTCATATAATTTGTTTGGTATCTGTTTTACTTCCTCAAGAATAGTAGATGCTTGTTCATGAATGTCTTGACTTATCGCCGGCGCCAAAATTTCAGGATTAATTTCATCCATTCCCCTGGCTCCTCCCGGTGCAAAATCCGATTCTGCCTGATTTATATTATTCGGCTCTTGGTTCACCTTCCCCTCCAAGTCCTAGACTTCTTCTAACCTTTGCCAGTTTTATTTTTTCGACTTTATCTATGTATTCAGCAATAATAATACTTTGCTGTTTCTTGAGGCTAGCAATTTTGGTCAGGTATTTATGATGTATGTTTTCCAGTTTTTGTCTTTTGATATCAGTATCCATGGCGTATACTTTAACTATAAAAATAATATCCCAAACCAGATATAAAAACAACAAATCTTATGACCGTAAAAAGTTCTCTCACGAAAGCGTATAAAATTCTTCAAGATGCAAAAGTTTCCGAACCCGAAAAATCGGCTGACTTTTTGATGCGGCAGGTTTTGGGCTGGGATAAGGCGCAGCTAATTGCTCATTCCAGTCACAAACTAACCAATAGTCAAGAGGAACAATTTCGTCAATTTATTGAACGGCGAGGCAAACATGAGCCAGTCTGGTATATTACGGGGTACATTGAGTTTTATGGACTGGATCTGGAAGTAAACCAGAACGTTTTAATACCGCGGCCGGAAACTGAACTGTTAGTAGAACAGGTGGTAAATAACATTAAACAACTAACAAAAAACAAAAAAGACTTGAGGATTTTAGAGTTGGGTACCGGTTCGGGCGCTATCTCATTGGCTTTAGCTAAAAAAGTAAAAAATAAGAAGTTAAAAGTAAAAATTTTTACTTCGGATATTTCGGAAAAAGCTCTAAATATTGCAAAAGAAAACGCCAAAAGGTTAGGGTTTAAGGAAGAAATTGAATTTAGACAAGGTGATCTGACTGAACCTTGGAGGGGCGAAAAATTTGACTTTATAGTTGCCAATCTTCCATATATTCCGCACGAGGAGATGAAAACGCTGGCACTAGATATACATCACTGGGAACCGCGGATAGCGCTAGACGGAGGAAAGGCGGGACTTGAGATTTATGAAAGATTACTAGAACAGGCATGTGACCATTTAAACGTAAATTATCAAATGTTTTTGGAAATCGGGATTGGTCAGGGCAAGGTAATTCGAAATCTGACGGCAAAATATTTACCCGGTTCGCAGGTTGAGATTAAAAGAGATTATAGCGATATTGATCGCATTGCTATTATAAAAAACGGGTAAGGTTTATAATTGTCTTATGAAAGAACAAATCAAGAAATATACAAATATAGATAAGACCTGGAGGAAAAAGCTCAACCAGGTTGAGGATATTTTGAAAAGTAATGAAAGCAATGCGGTTAAAGTAGATTTGATTAACAACATTCTTTCTGACATTACCGACAAATTGATAGATATCCATCATCAAGCTCTAACCGACGAGATGACCGGCTTTGTGAACCGCCATTTTCTGAATGAATTTTTAAAAAAAACAATGAGGATTAGTCTTCGTTATGGGTATAGTATGTCGCTGGCAATTATGGATATAGATTATTTTAAAAGTGTTAACGATATTTTCGGTCATAATGCTGGGGATAAAGTGATCAAAGTAATTGCTGAAATTATCAAAAAAGATATCCGCAATTCTGATGTAGTTTCGAGATATGGGGGGGATGAGTTTATTATTGTTTTTCCAACGACTAAGCTCACTGATGCGCAAAGGGTAATGGAAAGGATCAAACTGGCTGTTTATAAATATGATTTTGGTGATGGGATAAAGTCTAGCATCAGTTATGGTTTAGCTGACCTTCAAGGAAAACATAAACTCTTTGAGGACTTAATTAAAGATGCTGATGATAAACTATATAAGGCTAAAGAGAAAAGGATAGATCCGAATAAATCAGTTAGGAAAACAAGTTCTCTTAAGAAAATTATTTCCAAAACCAAGAAATGATAAAGTTGTCCTTTTGTGTTAAAATGGTGGATGTTTCAAGGGCCCTTGGCTCAGTTGGTAGAGCGCATCCATGGCATGGATGAGGTCACCGGTTCGATCCCGGTAGGGTCCAAATAAAACCAGTTGATAAAATGCCTTTCTATAGGCATTTTATTTTTTGAAAATCCCAAAATATCGTAACACCATACCGAAGTTCGAACTTTTGTGCTCAAAGCCCAGGCGGGCTTTTTTAATATTTCAATGGTTGATAAACTGTAAGAACTATGGTACTATTACACCTCAGTACCTTCTATTCTAATAACCCGATCTCACAAGGAGAGATATCATGTCGCGCCAACTCGAAAGTGGTTCGAGCACAATGGTTCAAATGGCCGAGGGGCAGTTTGCTCTTCAGTTAGTATCAATGTCACAAGCTTTACAGGATCTCCTTCCCAAGCACTTACAAATTATGGGTAAGTGGGCTGACAGGATACTCGGTATGTATCCCGACGCCAATCCTGAAGTTGTAAAAGTTGCAGTTTGGTTTCATGATATAGGTTATGTGGACTGCGAGGATTACGACAGGGACGACCACGCGGTTTATTCTGAGGTAAGGGCTATCCAGTTCTTGCGAGCCAATGATTATTCTCAGAACAAACTGGAGCAGGTGGCCCATTGCGTCAGAGCACACCGGTGCAAAGACGTTCAGCCGGAAACCATCGAGGCGAAGATCATCGCCGTTGCTGATTCGGCTAGTCATTTGACTGACTATGCCTACATCAATCTCACTCAGCTAGGCATCAAGGATTATGCAATGGAAAAGCTTGAGCGTGACTACAGGGACGTTGGACTTTTGCCCGAGGTCAAGCAAGAGCTTTCACCGCTCTACGAAGCATGGAAACAGCTACTACCGCAATTCCCCGATTGGAAAATCACAGACATGGAAGGAGCGTAAAAAATGCCTGACGACAACACAGTTAATCATAATCGTAATCTTTGTGGCAGACCTGATGTGCCGAATGACACGCCCAGGGAAGTCGTAGAGCAGAATCCGGCGCATTGTCTCTGCTGTGGCAGTGAGATGTATATAGCGGAACTTTCCAGTCTGGGAATGCAACAAGCCGGCATGTATCGGCTAGTATGTCCGGATTGCCCGGGTAGATGGCGAGAACTGAAGCCATGCATATCGATGGACAAGGACACCAGGATCTGTAAGGACCCTGGAAATGTCCTCGAAGTAGAGTGCGTCGTCTGGGATCCTGTGGAAAACGTCTTATGTGGGGGCTACCAGCCAGACGAGTATGTGGCGGTTCAGCCGAATAAACCAAGATTTCACTCATCGAGGAGGTGATTTAGATGTCCGGTGGCGGAAACGGTGGTGGTGGCGGCAAGTAGGCTGCTAATTACAAGCGACTCAAGAGTCTGGAAAGACGACTCAGCGAGTCGTTTTTCCTTTGTTTGCAGGGATTAAGCTACAATCTTATTTACTACTTTTTCCAGTTGATTTAGTATATTTAAGTTCGAATAGCTTCCGGTTAGGACCAAAATAAACCAGTTGATAAAATGCCTTATTTATAGGCATTTTATTTTTGAAATAACGTAAACCCTAACCGAAGTTCGAACTTTCGTGCTCAAGAAGAGTAAATTAACATGAGGTAGAATTGTGATATAATCGACTCATGAATGAAAGAATGGAATCGATCAAATTTGATGACAAAAAGGGTTTAGAGAATTTAAAAGAAACAGATAATTTTTATCTTGATCCTGAGCTTCAGAAAGAGCTAAGGGACCTGACGGTTGGAGACCCCGAAGTTTTAAGAGAGAATTCATCAAGAATTCTTAGTAACTTAAAAGGCTTGCGTGAAAAAGACCAGAAATTAGGATCGAACTTTCAACTAAGTATTAATGATGCTCGCGAATATACCAATATTTTAAGGCCATGCCATGAGACTTCAGGTCAAGTATTACTGCAAATATTAGAAGATGGCAAATTTTTGCCTCAATATGAGGTAGCCAAGCAATACCCTGGGATAAAAAGCAGGACAACCGAAACTGATAAGGGAATTAACTCTGATTTGTCTGTATTTTGTACCTTCGATCTTTTCAGAGGGTTTGGAGGCAACAATTACTCAGTAATTTTCAAAAAGGAAATACTAGAGAAGCCGAGCTCTTATTTTAGTTTCAATGATATTGCGGCATTAATCCCGAATTATGATACAGCAAGTAGTTATCAAAGTAAGAGATATTTAGATGAATACAGAAAACGAGTTATCCCCGGAAAAGATGCCCCTGAGGTTCTAGCCGAGATAGCAGCTACCTTTAAAAACCGATATGAAGATTTTCATTCACATGTTTCTTGGAGCGATGAAATTTTTGAAAAGATAGGAATCCCAAAAAGTTCAGCAGCAAAAGCAGCAGGGCATATAAGTGACAGACCCGAAATTCATCTCCTAAGCCCAACAGTTGATGACATTGAAGCAGTAGTTATCAATGACTGGAAAGAGAAAGATGAGGTAGTTGAGAAGGAAGTCTTAAAGAAACTCAAAAAACTTGGAATACCTTTTAAATACTGTAGTGATATCGACGTAGAGGGACAAAAACTTCCCGAGACGTTCTTCAAAGAATTGGAGAAGCAACAGTAAAACCAAGGGACTGCTTAAGCAACAAGCCTATTTACTACTTTTTCAAGCTGATTTAAGACCAAAAGGTTCGAATAGCTACCGGTAAGGTCCAAACTTAACCAGTTGATAAAATGCCTTAACATAGGCATTTTTTTTAATGTCAAAAACTTGACAGTATAGGAGATTCGTACTTTTAAGAAAAAATGTGCTTTTTTAAAATGCCTGGCAAAGTTGACATAAATATTATCTGTAGTATTATTTAAATATGTTAATGGAAAAGATTATTGAACAGTTTTCTAAAATGAATATTATCCGGAGTACAATTTTTGTACAGAGTGCCGCTGGTTACTGTCTCATAGTACTGAACCAACGTGAGAAGATTAACAAAATAAAGATGTCAGCCCGAGTTCAACTTTTGGGTTGGATGAATAAATTTTTAGGTGAACTTGACCTCTTGAAACAAGCAGGTAAAATAAAACAACTTACAGAGTATAACCTCGTTGGTATTGCAACTTCATTCAATATTGTTCAAGACTATTGTTCAGACTATGACGTTTTGCCTCGTTTAGACGACAAGTCGTTACCTATAGATAAATTTGTTGAGCAATAACATGTCCGAAACATGTTTCACAGCAGTAAGGTACGACGATGGTGAGAAACTTTTGGATGTGGCAAATGAGTTTTTTAAAAAATATGATTTGTCCCTTGTCGAAGAAAGAATAGGAAACCGTCGGGGGAAATATGCAAGATCTCCCAAACACTATAAGGATCTAGAAGAATATTACGAAATTCAAGAAAAACAAAGACGAGGCAAAGAACTTTCTTGGACTACAAATTTTTTGTTTTTTGGGAACCCAAGTGATAATTCTGGGTGGAAAATATTTCTTTACAACGAACCAGTGAGCCCACTACATGGTGTGAAGACCAATGAAAATTTTTCCAAACATGTGTCCTCAAAACTGAATGCAAAATGTATAGATTATTCATACTATAGCGTTGTCGATCAGCTGAGATTAAGATGTTTTAGGGACGGAAAATTAACTGACGAGTTGTGCTTCATGTTTGATAATGGAGTAGATTTTGCATCCGGATTTTTTAAAAAATTTGAAGGAACTAAGGGGACAATAAAGGATTCATGGACGAACGAGCGTTTTGAGGGTAAAGAGGCAGAAGCAATCGAAGCAAAACACAAGGAAATCTGGCAAGCTCAATACGATTTTCTAGACAAGGAAGGATTTAACATAGAAAAAATACAATGGGGTTATGATAGTGAAACAAACCGGCGGCCAATGTATTTAAAGGGTGGTCCAAGCGCAATACAAAAATTTTTTGCTTCTCAGGCCTTTTAATCCTTAGTTTAAGCGATTTTGTTCAGAGATTCTTCCAGCTTATCCAACAGGCTCAAGTTCGCATACTGTACACTTATGACCGCCAGAAACCTAATTTTCTTAATTTTTCTTTGCTGGTGCACTTTTAATGGTAGTGTTTTTGTGTTATAATTGAGTTCAAAATAAACAGCGGAGGGAGCTTTCGGCTGTTTTTGTTTGGGTGTACATTGAAAATGACATAATCTCAAAATCTTATTGAAAGCGAGGTGAAAGACTTGAAGTATAAACCGATGGACATGGAAAAGTATAATAAGGCTAGAGAACTAAGGAGAAAACTCTGGGGACCACAATCCATCGCTAATGAAATCCAAGTTGATGACAGCACTGTCATTAGATGGACTGCTGATATTGCTAAGGAAATATTCGAGAGACGAGTTGAACTAATGAGGCGGCTTGTCCTGGAGAAGAAATACACCAGGAAAGAAATTTGCGAGAGGTTGTGTATTGGCATGTCTACCCTTTATAAATATACCAATGATATAAGAGAGGAAAAAAGAGACTATGATTTCCTTGGAAGAGAGGTAGAAAGGTTATTTCTTGAAGGTGAATCAAAAGGGAAAATCAAGAAAAAACTGAATGTTTCCGAGAGTTTTATCAGGAAACATACAAAACCTCTACAGAAAGATCTCGTAAATGCTGAGCAAGGCGAATACCGAAATGAGCAGGGCGTTTTGTTTGTAGCTTGCAAGTATCTTGCTGAGTATCTGGATATGAATACTGCTTCTATTTATCCGTCCTTACGGGAGTATGAGGTTCCATACATAGAGCTACTGACATCTAATGAACGTGTGAGCAGTAATAACGGACGTTTAAAGTTCTATGAGTTCGATAAAGTGTTTGAACTTGTCCCGTCGCTCAAAGAAAGAAAAGGGCGTATAGATGATTTCAACAATTTATCTGAAAAGCATATTCTTAGGACTAAACCAGAAGATCTGACCGATGAGGAATTCAAGGTTTTATGGGCGCTTCTAGTCTGGAGGAATACAAAAGACTATTGGCCTCTTCCGGCAAACCTTACCAGCATGTTGAGGGGTATGAGTGCAAAAGACATTTCCCGATGTTTTGCCTCATTAGAGCTCAAACGGTATATTACAATCATATACGAGCATAAGAATGCAAACAGTATGAGGAGAATAGTTGTTCACAAGGGTCCGCCGGAACTTATAACTCGGCAGGTCGAGTGTGCTCATTGTGAACACAAATTCTTTGTTTCCAGGGATTATGTCGAAAATGGGGCTGAGCCGTAGGTTTCTACGGTTCAGCCCCTAAGAGGTTCAAAAGCCTCTTTTTTTTTGTTAAAAATGTTATTGACTGATGGCTTACTATTTCTGTAAAATTGAAAGGTATAATAAATTTAAAAACTTTCCAAGGTTTGCATACTTGGGGGGGTGAAAAGGAGGAGGAATGGTAGAAGACATGATTAACTCAATCGGTCCGGATGATGAAGAAGATGAAGAAATGACTGAAGAAGAAATGCCAGAAGAACAGAAAGGTGAAGAGAGCGAAGGTGAAGAGAACGAAGAAACTGAAGGAGACAATGAAGAAGTAGGTGATAATGAAGAGGAAGAAGAAACTGAGTAAATTAACTATTTTTTAAAAAATGGCCTTTTAAGGCCATTTTTTTGTTATGTAATAAGTTTTTTAAATTTGCCACTTCATGATTTTATGATAAAATGTGCTTTATGCAAATCACACTTAGAAATTATAAAGATTCGGACTTTGAAGCTGTCAAACAAAATATTGTTGATGGCGGCATTTTTGATCCCATTCGCGATACCAGGGAAAATCTAAAGAAAAAGATTGAGTATGATTCGGAGTCTATTATTATTGCGGAGAAGAATGGAGAGTTGATCGGCAATGTTTTTTTCTTTGAGGATGGTTGGGCGGCTCACCTTTTCAGATTAGTGGTCAGAGAAGATTATCGCGGCAAGGGTGTGGCTCAATTGTTAATGCAAGAAGCTGAAAAAAGGTTGAGAGATAGGGGGATAAAGCAGCAGATTATGTTTGTCAACGAAAAATCGCCTCACTTGATTGAACACTACAAAAAGCAAGGGTATAAAGCTATCGGGACGTACAGATTTATGAGAAAAGTATTTAATAGTGGAAATTAATTTTTACCCTTTCTTAGATCATTCAGAATTGATCCATATATTTTTGTTGTTGGACATCATAATATTTTGCTTCGCAAGTGTAGTTATCTGCCGATTTTAATCCCTTTCTTTTGTCCTTAGTTCTCTTTGAACATCGCGTTTGATGTCTTTTCTTTTGATAGTTTCTCGTTTGTCGTGCTTCTTTTTACCACGACCAAGGCCAATTTCAACTTTGACAAAGCCTCGTTTCAAGTAGACTTTGATCGGAATAAGCGTCAGACCTTGAGTTTTTGATTTACCGATGAGGCTCGAAATTTCTGATTTTTTAAGCAGCAGTTTACGCGATCTGGTTGGCTCTTGGTTCACATTTGTCGCCTGTTTGTATGGCGAGATGTGGGCGTTAGTCAAAAACACTTCCTCGCCTTTGACGGTGGCAAATGCTTCCTTGATTGAAATCTGGCCCGCTTTCACTGACTTCACCTCCGGACCGGTCAGGACGATGCCGGCCTCAAAAGTTTCCAGGATTTCGTAGTCAAATCGAGCTTTTTTATTCGTCGCTATCACTTTCATATTGGGCATATTCATATTATACTATAATATATTGTCATCCTGAACTTGATTCAGGATCTAGGTTTGTTTGTATAGATTCCGGATCAAGTCCGGAATGACAGAGGAAAAAATGCATGAGGAACTGAAAAAAGCTATTTATGAAGCTGTAAAAGCCCAACAAAAAGATTGCGGGTGCGACTTCTCTATTCCCGGAGTTGAGCTTGAACATCCGAAAGATATGCGATACGGCGATATCTCGACCAATGTTGCTATGAAAATTGGAAAATTGCAAAGGAAGGATCCGATGGCAATTGCTGAGAATTTGGTAAAACAATTGGATCCTGGTTTAGTCAGAATGACACAGAGGAGAATTGAGAAAGTCGAAGCTGTGAAGCCGGGATTTATTAACTTTTATTTCAGCAGTGATTATTACCAGAAAAAAGTTCAAGAAATCATATCTGCCGGTAAGAAATTTGCCGATTCAAATATTGGTGAAGGAAAGAAAACCCAAGTTGAGTTTTTGTCGGCCAATCCCACTGGTCCGGCGCATCTCGGAAACGCGCGTGGTGGTTTCTATGGCGATGTACTGGCGAATACTTTTCAAAAATTCGGGTTTAAAGTCGAGAGAGAATATTACGTTAATGATGGTGGTGGGCAAGTCATAAAGCTTGCCAAGTCGATTTTGGCTGAGGCAGAAATTATTCCCGGGGATGAAAGGGTTTACAGCGGAGTTTATATAAAAAAGTGGGTTGATGAGAATCGGGCATTTATCGAGGAGAACAAAGACGATCAGCAAAAGATCGGCTACAAAGCCGCTTGGGATGTCATGAATGATTACATTAAACCCTCAATCGAAAAGATGCATATCAAGTTCGACGAGTTCTTCAGTGAAAAGACCTTGCTTGAAAGCGGGGCGGTAGAAAAAACAATTGACGAACTGAAAAAGAAAAAACTGACGTATAAAAAAGATCAGGCTCTGTGGCTTAAGACGACCGAATTTGGCGATGATCAGGATAGGGTGCTGGTAAAAAGCGATGGAATGTATGCCTATATCGCGCCCGACATCGCCTATCATTACAACAAGTTTGGCGAAAGAAAGTTTGATCATGTGGTTGATGTTTTCGGCACAGACCATCACGGTTATGTGAAAAGGCTTTTGACGGCGACAGCTGCTCTCGGCTATCCGGGTCAGCTCGATATTCGTTTATTGCAGCTGGTTCGTTTAATTCAAAAAGGCAAAGAGCTTAGGATGTCAAAACGCGCCGGCACTGCGGTTACTTTTGACGAACTTCTTGACTTAATCGGTACAAAAGATGCCTCTGATGTAGCAAGATTTTTCTTTCTTTCCCGCGACCTCGACACCCATATGGACTTTGATCTCGATCTGGCCAAAGACACCTCCGAGAAGAACCCGGTTTATTATGTGAAATATGCATCGGCCAGGATAAATGGGATCTTGCGTAATGCGACTATTGATTATTCTAAACCAAATTTAGGGTTGATTAAAAAACCGGCCGAAATCGACCTCATTAAAAAATTGATTGAACTGCCAGAAATAGTTGAGCAGGTGGCAAGCGACAAGAAATATCCGGTTCACAAGTTTGCTTATTACATTACGGAAGTGGCTGAGAAATTCCACAAATTCTATCATGATTACCGGGTTGTTTCCGACGATGCGGAACTAACCAAGGCCAGACTAGCGCTTGTTGCAGCCACAAAAAATGTTCTAGAAATCACCGGGGAAGACATTCTCGGTATTAACATACCAGAGAGGATGTAAAATAATCCAAAGTTCTTACATTAGGAGCTGACTTTAGAGCAGCTGAGGTAACAAAAGAAATTGGCGGACAACTATTCTTGCTGAATTCAAAAAATAAGAAATCTACTCGGAAAATCCCTCAATTTGGGAGACATCATGTTTATGCTGAGCTGGTTAAAGAAATTGTGCAAGGGGCTATTTAATCTCAAAACTTAGAACTTTGTTCTTTGTGGCGGCGTAGACAGTCTTTCCTGAGATAGTAGCGAAACGGATATCTGAGAAATCATCAGTGGTATATCTACCTTGATAAGATCCATTCTTACCGATAACGATGATGGATTTATCTAATGCGGATCCGACGATAATATCTTGTGTGGCAGTGTCAGTGTAGATAAAGCTGGCAGTGGTGAGATTGAGGGGTATATCTTTGATAGAGAAATCTTGTTTTTTGCCGGAAGTGAATTTGTCGATTTCTCCATTTTTGGTTAAAACATAGATGTCAGAATCAATTCTAAACGATATGGGATCCTGTATGTCTCCAGAATTTGACAGATATTCCGTTCCCTTGCCGTAACCGCTCGAAGTTCTAATATGTTTATAAATCTGATCTTGAGTCAGCAGGTATAGACTTGTACCATATGAATCGATATCTATAGCCTTTTCCCAATTGCCTGAAGCACTTTTTTTAGTCACACTATTGTCACTTGTATCGAACTCGTAAACGGCTGGAGAATCAGTCAAAATTTCTATTGTTGCAATTTTGTCTAAGATCGCTGCACCAAGTACATTCCCCTCGATTTTCCCGTTATACTGAATGGTGGTGGCTTTTTTAGAGAGGATACCTACGCTTGAAATCTGGCCATTTTTTGAAATGACATATAAGGTATTTTTCAGTTTGTAAATGCCTACAATGTAAGTACTGCTTGTTTTAGAAAAATCTGCTAAAACTGATGGATTAATCTTAGTTGTGTCTGTGATTTTATTATATTCATCACTAATTTCTGTAAGCTTTTCTTTTGTTTGAACAACATAAAATTTACCGGTAATCAACTGATTTGCCAAAGCTCTAGCATCGATAAGATCCTGAGATGCTTTTTGAAAATCGTTTTGGCCGGCCAGAGAATCGGCTTCTGAGATTTTTTGAATCATTGAATCGTATTTCGCTTTCTCAGCTTTTTTGAGTTTAGTATCACCCTGACCAACTTTGGAAATTAAAAGATAACCGGCTAAGATTAAAAGAATTGCTACACCTATTGCCAAATAATGATTTTTTTTGAGATTGAGTTTTGGCAACTTTTTCTTATTATGTTTGAAGTTGGCCAGTTGAGTAGCAGAACCATAGAGTGAACCGAGATTGTTTAAAATAGTGCTTTTAGTTTTCTCAAATCTGGTTTTACTTGGTGCTTCGTCACTTTCTTTGATGTGGATTTCTGACTTATAAGCTGGGGTTTTAATCTTTTCTTCAATTTCCTTTGGTCCTTCTTTCCCCTGAGTTTCGTGAGTATCTTCAAACTCTTCAATCCCTGGGACTTTTTCTGTTTCAAAGCCTTCTATTTTTTCATCTGTTTCGGCTAAGACATTTGAAAAAATACTTTCTTTTTTCTTAGCATGTTTTTCATAAACCTCACCTGACTTACCTTTTATAAGAGCAAAAAGTTCCTTGGATTTAGGCAACAAAGTATTTCCATAAAACTCAAACACTGTTAAAGAAACCAGTTTCAAATGTTTTAAAATTTTTGCTAATATATTAGTTGATTTTTCAGCTAGGATTTCTTTTTTCGTTGTGCCTTGCAGCCATATTTCTTCCGGTTCCTCATCCAGAGTTTCATTTGCCAGAGCTTCCGGTGTCATAAATTCTAAAATGATAGCGGCATTTTGTCCATAAGATCCGCCGACACCCTCGATTAATCCTGCCAAGTGATTGATAGCTATTTTGGGATGGTATTTGATTACGTATTTTGAAACTTCTTCAACTGAGCAAGATCTAAGAATTCCGGAGGAAAGAATAGAAATCCTGTCACCTTCAGCCAGTTCGCCGCTAGTAATATTTACAAAAGTTCGTAGTGGGTTAACGCTGTCACCGGCCAAGTCATCGGTAATATGGCTTTCTTTGTCACCTCTATAAAGATAAGCTTCGGCTTTACCAGTTTGAGTGATATGAATGGTATCATCGGCAAATACTGCTAATATAGCATTGAGTCTACCCATCCAAAAGGTGTTGCCATTTGAAGTAAATTCACCCAATTCTTCATTAATCTTTGCCAGGGCATTTTCGAAACTTTCAAGCGGGTCTCTCTCTAACTCCTGATAATATTCACCATGGAAGGTATCAATAATGAGTTCTATCAGTTCTTCAGAACGTTTTGGGTTGCCATTGACATCAATTACGGCAAAAAGAATACCATGTCTTCGCTCGTCCGGATCATCGGGACGATGTTCGTAGGCAGTACAGATGTTGTTTGTTGATTTAAGTTTATGCGACTCGCTGGCGAGCCGGGCCGTCCGAAGGGCTAATTTTTTATTCATCTCAAAAGCTTTTTATACGAAGAAGTGTAGCATTAAATAGGAAATTGTGCAATAAGTGAGAAGACTGCTACACGAGACCCAATATGTATTGAAGAAAAATCCTTTTGGTAGTAAAATTAAATTAAGAAAAGAGAGGGGGCTCCCCTTTCTTTTTGTACACGAATAACAAACAAAGAGCCGGGAGGCCAAAGTGACCTGTTTTACGTATCAAAACAAGGAAAGAGTTGAGTTGGAGCTGAGAAGTTTTCTTTTGAGAAGGGAGGTGGACTGGCAGGAATTCTGGCAACACTTTTGCAGTAAAGGGTTGAAGTACAAGGATCTTTTCTATGTCATCCTGCTTGCGCATAATCCCCGCCTGGTAATCCAGGCAACGGAGGTCTACTGCAGGCACGAACCATCGGCGTATAATTTGCGCTATCTCCTCTGGGAGAAACTCTGCCCCGACGTGAGAGACTTGCTTGCGAAGGAGCTTCTGCGTCAGAGCGGTGATGCGAGAGATTGTGTTCAGATCGTCAGAAGCAAATGTAGTCCTGGACTCAGGTGCCAGGCAGTTGTGAAACTAATGCATGACTTGCCGGGTTTTAAGAAGATTCTGAGCTAGCATCCATTGTGTACATGTCATTGTTGCCGAAGGGAGGTGTTTGCATGAAGTTTTTCGGTAAAAAAGCAAAGGCCAGTGAACAGCAGGAAAAACCCGTCGGTCTTGGTTAGTTTCTTTTCCCACCCCCGCCGGGCCGTCCTGGCTTGGCGGGTCCATTCGTGGCGAGATTTTTGAAAAAGGTAATCTCGCCTTTTTGTATACTTAAATTCACTTTTTGCTCGTGGTAGAATGAATTTATGGAAGATTTACTTAAGGGTTTAAATAGCCAGCAGACGGAAGCCGTTACTCATGATCAGGGGCCGCTTCTGATCGTTGCCGGGGCCGGGACAGGGAAGACGACTGTGATTACCCGGCGGATCGCATATCTAATCGCGTCCAAAAAAGCTCTGCCATCTGAAATTCTGGCGCTGACATTTACCGACAAAGCGGCGGGTGAAATGGAAGAACGGGTTGACGAACTAGTACCGTATGGTTTTGTCGACACTTGGATCTCCACTTTTCACGCCTTTGGCGACCGTATCCTGCGCGATCATGCTCTTGATCTTGGCTTAACAACTGATTTTCGTGTGTTATCCAAGCCGGAACAGGTCATTTTTATGCAAGACAATCTGGAGGCGTTCGATTTAGAATACTTTTCGCCACTGGGTAGTCCACTAAAGCACATTGACGCGCTTCTCGGGCACTTCTCAAAGCTAAAAGATGAAACGATTTCATCGAAAGAATATCTGGAGTATGCATCTTCTCTGTCATCCCGAGCACCAGCCGAGGGATCCCTTGCAAAGAATAATCAATCTCCAATTTCCAATGACCAATCAAATTTTAATGATAAAATTTCAAAAAAGGGAAAAGGATTCTTCGATTTCGCTCAGAATGACAATGTGATAGAAGCGAAGAAAACTCTGGAAATTGCTCGGGCATATGAGCGGTATCAGGAACTGATGGCGGAGGCGGGTAATCTCGACTTCGGCGATCAAATCAATAAAGTGATTGAGCTTTTTAAGGCGCAGCCGGCGATTCTCAAAAAGTATCAAAATCAATTTAAATATATCTTGGTCGATGAGTTTCAGGATACGAACTATGCCCAGAACGAACTATTGAAATTATTGGTGGGGGGAGAGAGGGATTCTTCGGCTCGTCCTCCCGGGAAGTCGCTCAGAATGACAGAAGGGGGTGGCCACCAAAATATTACGGTTGTCGGTGACGATGACCAGTCGATTTACCGTTTTCGCGGTGCCGCCATTTCAAACATTTTGCAATTTCCGAAGGATTATCCAAAGTGCAAACAAATCGTTCTGACGGAAAACTACCGTTCGACTCAAGCCATTTTAGATAGCGCGTACAAACTCATTAAACATAACAACCCCGACAGATTGGAAGTAAAGAATAATATTGTAAAGAAGCTGAAATCCCGATTTGACGCCGCTACGCTCGAACCGATTCATCTGCACTCGGATACTTTGACGGCTGAAACCGATCAGGTAGCCAAGATGATTAAAGATTATTACGACGAAGGTAAATATTCCTTCAAAGATTTCGCCATCCTTAGCCGTTCGCGCCGAAACGCGGAGGATTTTATCCACGCCTTAAACCATTACGGTATCTCCTACAAATTTTCCGGCTCATCCGGCCTATATTCTCGGCCGGAAATCCGATTATTAATTAATTTCGCCAAAGTTTTGATTTCATCCGGCGACAATCTGGCTTTTTATCACCTAATCACCTCTGACGTTTATGGCATGGAGGTGTCAGAGGCGGTGAAGTTGAATGAAATTAGCCATAAAACTAATCGAAGCCTGGAATATGCCGGCAAGCATGCCGAACTGTCCGAAAAAGCTAAGGGAATTTTGGATAGATTTCTAACAGATATCGGAAATTTCCGGGAAGAGTCCAAAAAGCTGACGGCCGGACAGGTGGTTTACCTATTTATAAAAGAAACCGGATATTTGCAGAAATTAATTACGAAAGCCGAGAAAAGCGCCGAGGCGCAAGTGGCTATCCAGAATATCGCCAAGTTTTTTGAGCGGATAGGCGACTTTGAGAAGATTTCGGAGGATAAAAGTCTCATTAATTTCGTTCACCACTTGAAGGCTCTCATGGATGCCGGTGATGATCCGGCAATGGCCGAAGTCGATCCGGACATCGAAGCAGTTAGTGTGCTCACAGTTCACTCGGCTAAGGGCTTGGAATTTCCCGTTGTTTTTCTGGTTTCTCTTGTTTCGGACAGCTTTCCAACCAGAAAGCGTGCCGATTCTCTGCCGATACCCGAAGAACTCATTAAAGAGAGTTTGCCGGAGGGCGATTGGCACTTACAGGAAGAACGGCGGCTTTTTTATGTCGGAATGACCAGAGCCAAGGAAATTCTGTACCTAACGAGCGCCGAGGATTATAGAGGCAAAAGAGTGCGCAAGGTTTCTCAATTTGTTTTGGAAGCGATTGACAAACCGGCGCTGGTGAAAGATAAGGTGAAGCTCGACAAAGTCCAGGTGATTGAGCGGTTTAAGAAGCGAGAGGAAATCGCCATTCCTAAAAAATTCTATGACGGCAAGGGTTTACTTACTCTAAGTCCGCATCAGATAGATGACTATCTGTCATGTCCCAAAAAGTTTGAATACATCCATATCCTGCGTGTGCCGATCATGACGCATCACAGCGTGGTTTACGGCTCAGCTATCCATAAAGCGATTGAGGCATATTTTGTAACCAAAAAGGCCGATAAGAAAGTGAATTTAGATGATTTAATAGAAATTTTTAGTGCAAATTGGCAAAGTGAAGGATTCATAACTCGGGAACATGAGGACAAAAGATTTAAGCAGGGTAAAAAATCGCTGGCAGAATTTTTTGCCAGAGAAGAAGCGGCCAAGAAACTTCCCGAGGAAGTGGAGGCCAAGTTTGAGGTACCGCTGAAAGACATTGATGTCAAAATCCGCGGCCGTTTTGATGCCGTTTATGGGTTACCCTTTGTTATTCCGAGCGATCCGGCAACTGCCGGACGAGCCGAGGAATCCCTTTCCCAAATTGAAATCCGCGACTTCAAGACTTCGGAGGTAGAGACGCAAGACCAAGCTGACAAAAAAGCCAAGACAAACCGCCAGCTCTCAGTTTATGCGCTGGCGAAACAAACCGAGACCGGAGTAATTCCGGAAGTTTCGCTTTATTTTGTCGATTCTGGGTTCGTCGGCAAGATCCAAAAGAAAGAAAAGGATCTGGATAAAGTTCGAGATGAAATTGAAAAAGTAGCCGAGGGGATTAAAGCCGAAAACTTCAAAGCTTCTCCTGGATTCGGCGAATGCTCCCGATGCGCCTATCGCGAAATCTGCCCTTTTACGCTGTCGAGATAGCTTTGACTTTAAGATTGTTCTGTATTAAAATACACTGACGTTATCGACCAACCTGGAGGTGAACCTTGTTTCTGGTTTTAAAGAAAAATCTTGTTAGTCAGGGGAAGTTTCGTCTTGCAAGCTTGTCTCCAAACGGGAGTGTGATAGAGGTTGACTTTGAAGGGCGATCCGCATTTTTCGTCGTCAACTGCATCGCTATCCGCATTTTGATACCCCTGGTTGTTTCCCGTTATAAGTTTCGCATTACGGGCGAAGGTTTAACCGCGAAGGAGAAGAAGGCCGCCAGGAAGCGTGTACGGAGAGACATGATTCCAAGAATCGGCTGGGAGGTAAAGAAACAACTTCGAGGGAAGAATGTGCTGACAACTCCCATAATCCTTATAGGTTGATCTCGGGGTAGAGAGAAGATTGAGAGTGGCGGCGCCCGGTATTTTTCGGGTGCCGCCCCACGGGGCCGTTTTGGTTTTTAGAAGCCGGGACGGCTCTTTTCTAATTGCCAGAGATCGGAAAACCGGAGTATTATAAATATTATGAAGAAAGTTTCTCAGATCTATAAAATGCTTTTAAAAAAGATTGTGCCAGAAAGTTTTGCGGAGGGATTTTGACTCAGAAGATTCTCAAACAAGAACAGATTGACAAAGCCTTCAGTAATGGTATCAGCTTAAATGGTTTAAACGAAGACGAGGTTTTGGCGCGCGAAGAAAAGTACGGTTTCAATGAATTTACCGCGGCCAAAAACAGCGCATTCAAAATTTTCTTGCGGCAGTTCAAGAATTCCATTATTTATCTTTTGATTATTGCGGCGTTTATTGCCTTTGCTTTGGGGGATTTTACCGACGGTTGCGCTATTACTATCATTTTGCTTATCAATGCTGCTTTGGGTTTCTCCCAAGAATTTCGCTCAGAGCGCACGGCCGAAAAGCTGTCTAAACTGATTGGGCATCACGTTATGGTTATAAGGAACGGTGCAGAAACCATTATCAATAAGCGTGAGGTGGTGCCGGAAGACATTGTAGTTTTGAAGGAGGGTGACATTGTGCCGGCTGACTGCCTTGTGCTAGAGGCAAATAATCTTTTTGTTGATGAATCTCAGCTAACCGGTGAGTCGGAAGAGGTTGCCAAATCTCCGGGGGAGGGCAAAGACCGCAAGAGCCAAATTTTTTCCGGTAGCATTGTCAAAAGGGGTAAAGCGGTTGTGCAAGTATTCGCCACAGGAGAGAAGAGTGAGCTTGGGAAAATCGCAACGCTTGCAATTGATACAAAAGAGTCAACGAAATACGAGCAGTCGCTTGGCCAGTTTAGCAATTTTCTGGTCAAAATGACGCTTTTCTGTTTGGCCATTATCTTTACCGCCAAACTTTTTATTCTGGGTTTTCATTTAGGTGTGGCTGTCCTTATGGTTTATCTGCTTTTTGTTATAGCCCTTGCGGTGGCAGTGGTGCCGGAAGCTATGCCGGTGATTACGACCATTACCTTGTCGGTAGGCGCCATGAAACTTACCAAAAGGCATGTTATTGTCAAAAAAATGTCAGCGATTGAGGACCTCGGCAATGTGACTATTCTTTGCACTGATAAGACGGGAACGCTGACACAAAATAAATTAACGGTGGTGGGGATTTCGGCTGCTGATTCAGAGAAACTCAGTTTGTATGCCTGTGCTGCCCGAGAAGTGCTGGATACAAAAAGAAAGAGAATGGGCAATGCCTTTGATGAAGCCATTACAAGTTTTGCATCGGCTGATGCCCTAGAACAAGCGGTAGATTTTGAAATTATCGATGAAATTCCCTTCGATCCGGCTTCCAGACGCCGGAGTACCGTCATTCAAAACAAAAACACAAAAGAATATTTCCTGGTCAGTATCGGTTCGCCGGAAACTATTCTTGATCTCAGCACCGAGGAGATCACCAAAAATCTTACGTCAGAACTTGCCGCTGATGGTAGGAAAGGTCTCAGGCACTTGGCGTATGCTATGAAGAAAATAGATTATGAGCTCGGTTTTGATATTCGGGAAAATGAGGATAGCCTTGTTTTCATTGGGATTATAAAGTTTGCCGATCCTTTGAAGGAGAGCTCAAAAAAGACTATCGAACTGGCCAAAAAGCTAGGCGTGGGTATCAAGATTATTACCGGGGACAGTGTCGAGGTCGCTCGCTATATCGGCGTGCAGGTTGGGCTTTTGGGTAAAAATGACAAAGTTTTGACCGGCGATGAGGTTTGTGCTCTAGCAGATGGGGATTTTACAAGATCGGTGAACGGGTGCAGCGTTTTTGCCCTCACAAATCCCGAGCAGAAATTTAAAATTATTGAAGCATTAAAAACCAAGGAGGTTGTGGCTTATCAAGGTGATGGCATAAATGATGCGCCGTCGCTCAAGCTGGCTCATGTTGGCATTGCCGTCAATACAGCTACGGATGTAGCTAAAGAAAGCGCTGACATCCTGCTTTTAAAAAATGATCTGAAAGTGATTGTAAATGGTATCAGATACGGGCGGATGACATTTGCCAACATCAATAAATATATCAAACATACTATGGTTGGTAACTACGCTCTTTTCTTTGCCTTGGGAGTGATCTTTCTTCTTTATTCTTCGCCGCCGCTTCTAAGCGTCCAGTTGCTTTTGGCCACGGTTATCACCGATGTGCCCATGGTGGCCATTGCTTCAGATAATGTGGACGAGGAGGAACTAGCCAGACCGAGTGTCTTTGATCTGCATGATCTCATGTTCATTGCTATTTTGCTTGCCGTAGTAACCGCTATCGGCCAGATTCTATTTTTTGCTTTTGTTAGTGTAACCGGCGAACCGGTTTCCGTTATGCAAACAAATATGTTTTTGTATATTGTATTGTTGCAGCTTACTATTATTTTTGCTGTCCGCAACCGTTTCCATTTTTGGCAGGGCACCAGGCCGTCTGCTAAATTGATTTTTTCTATTATCGCGACAATTATTCTTTGCATCGCCATTCCGTATATGCCGGTTATCGGCCGATTTTTCTCCTTTGCTCCGATTGCCCTCTCTTCTCTTGGCTTGATTTTTGTTTTCCAGGTCATTTATATTTTTATTATTGATTTTATCAAACATTGGTATAACAAGGTTGCTTAAGCTGGGTAAACCGGTAAGATTTTTCAAAAATTATTGCTTCTAATTTTGATATAGTGTAAAATCTACTTTTGTGAAAAAAACTAAGATTATAGCCACTCTTGGGCCATCCTCGGATGACCCAAAAATTATGGGAAAATTGATAGATGCGGGAGTCAATATCTTCCGTATCAATTTTTCGCATGCCACAGAAGAAGAAAGAGTTAAGAGGGTAAAAGATCTAAGAACAATCGAGAAGACAAGCGGGAAACCGGTAACGATTTTACAGGATCTGCAAGGGCCAAAAATACGTGTCGGCAAGATCGACGGTTCTATTGAATTAACCGAAGGAAAAGAAATTACTCTCACTATAGATACACCGGCCCATGGCGAAGTTCCTGTCCAATATCAAGGTATAGTTAGCGACGTTGAGAGCGGAAACCGTATTCTTCTGGTTGATGGGAAAATCGTTCTTGAAGTTATTTCTAAAGACAAGAAAAGATTAAATGCAAAGTCAAAACTGGCGGTGTTTTAAGCTCAAATAAAGGGATTAACCTGCCGGACTCCAGCATTTCTCTGCCGGCCCTTTCCGAAAAAGATCTCCATGATTTAAAGTTTGGTCTGACTAATGATCTTGACTATGTGGCTCTTTCATTTGTCAAGTCAGCCGAGGATATTTTGCAACTTAAAAGCATAATCAAAAAAGCAGGGGGAAAGACCAAAGTGATCGCAAAAATCGAGCGTCACGAGGCAGTGAAAAACATTGATGAGATTATTGAGGCCGCAGATGCGGTTATGGTAGCAAGGGGCGATCTAGGGATCGAAGTTTCTCTGGCCAGTGTTCCGCTTCTTCAGAAAACGATTATTGAAAGATGTAATGCAGCCGGCAAGCCGGTGATAGTAGCAACCCAAATGTTAGATTCGATGGTGCGGAATCCTGTATCAACTAGGGCTGAGACATCCGATATCGCAAATGCTATTTTGGATGGGGCTGACGCAGTGATGCTTTCTGATGAAACATCTGTCGGCAAATATCCGATTAATGCAGTGAAAGTCATGTGCAAGATCGCTTTGACAGTTGAAAAATGGTCTAATGATAGCCAAATTATCATTGGGGAAGACGCAATTAAAAAAATTAATTCAACTTCAGAAGCAATAAGCAAAAGCGCCTGTAAACTGGCTTCGGAAATTAAAGCCAAAGTGATTATTAATGCAACGGCTCGGGGTAAGACAACTAAAAATGTTTCGAGATTTCGTCCGCATTGTCCGATAATTTCTGTGACCCACACTTTAAAAATCGCTCGGGAGCTAAATCTGGTTTGGGGAGTTTATCCGTATGTTCTGAAATACAAAACTGTTCGTGAGATGAGCAGACAATCTACGGAAATCGCTAGGGCCCTAAAACTCGTCAAGAAGGGAGACAAACTCGTGATAATCAGCGGTGAGAAAGTTGGCGTGGAAGGTGGCACTAACATGGTTAAAGTTAAGGAGCTTTAGGTCTTAGAAACAAAAAAGATGAAAGGACCGCATTAATTCGCGATCCTTTTAGGTAGCCGGCAGCCGAAGAACTCTTTAGTGAATTGGGAAAGCGGCTTCTGAGAGAAGGGTTTGCAGACCTTCCCTCAACTTTTCGGGAAGCTGCGCAAACTCCCGCCAGAGTTCATTCTCTGTATAAAACCGCTTTAAATGTGACAAAGCTTCACGGTGTTTACCAAGTTCTCCTGCCTTTTTGAATATCGTAATCACATGGTTCCAGATTGCCTGGCCTAAGTGATGTATATCCTGGCAAAAGTGAAAAAATTCCTGTGGATCTTGCCCTAAAACACCTCCCATCTCTTTTTGAAATTGATCCCAGTCGCACGGCCCTATTTTTTTCTGGTTCATCTATCCTCCCCTAGATAGATATGTTTTGGTTTCATAATAAGTATACAACAAAACCTTTAAGCTGGTAAACGGTTCTGTTTCAAACAAAGGCAGAAAGGTGGTAAAATATTCTGGCTATGGATAAATATATTAAAGATTTAGATAAAATCCTTTCCGATGAATTTCTAGCGCTTAGGAAAGAAATCGAAGGCCAAAAGCTCGGGGTTCTTTTTTCCGGTGGAGTAGACAGTTCTCTTATCGCAAAATTCGCCGAAGATGCCGGACTGCACCCTGTTCTTTATAGTTTCGGTACTGAAAAATCCAAAGATAGGCGGTTTGTTTTTGACTTTGCACGAGATATGAAAATGCCGCTTATTTTTGAAGAAATTGAAAACAGTGAGATTGAAAACCACATTTCATTTATTAGAAAAGAACTAGTTAAAATCGGCGAGGATCCAAATCCTATGCAAGTCGCTCTTGCGGTCGGGGTTTATCTAATCGGGAAAAGGGTGAAAGTCGGCGGTATCAAGTTTATGATATGCGGACAAGGGTCTGATGAGCTTTTTGCTGGATATAAGAAATATGAGGGGTTAAAGGATGAGGATTTGCAAAAATCTTTAGAAAAAGATATTGAATCCGTAATGAGGTCGGACATTGCCCGCGATACTCACATGTTATCTCTTTCCGGTATAAAACTTTTTGCTCCTTATACGGATAAAACATTTATTGATTACGCACTCAAAATTCCGCTTAAATACAAAGTCTCAGGCGATACAAAAAAAATTATAATTCGCAAAGTCGCTGAGAAGCGTGGACTCCCTGGTTATATCTGTAACCGTCCCAAAAATGCCATGCAGTATTCGTCCGGTATACAAAAGGTTATCTCAAAAGTCTATAAAGCGGAAAGAAAAAATGGATAGACTGCTTGAAAAAGTAATTCAAGAATCCATTGATCGAAAAATAGTTTCAGATGAAGATTTTCAAGCTTTAATTAAAAAAAATTTCAAAGGCAAATCTGAGGCGAAGTTTCCTTCAAATATTAAAATAAGGAAACAATACCGGTCCATGATTAATGAAGGAATAATATCGCCAAGCCCGGAACTGGAAAAAATATTGGTTACGAAGAAGATGCGTTCTCTTTCCGGAGTGGCTGTCATCACAGTTTTAACCAAGCCTTGGTCGTGCCCCGGCAAATGCCTGTACTGTCCGACTCAAGAAAATGTGCCGAAAAGCTATCTTTCAAGCGAGCCGGCAGTGATGCGGGCCATTTTGTGCAACTACGACCCTTTTAAGCAAGTGAAGGCTAGGCTGGAATCATTGGAGCTAGAAGGGCATCCGACGGACAAAATAGAGCTGATCGTCATTGGCGGAACATTTTCGGTTTTGCCGGGAGATTATCAGGAAGAATACATAAAATTATGCCTCGATGCATTGAACGGTACAAAAAGCAGAGATTTAAACGAGGCAAAAGTTCAGAACGAAACATCCAGACATCGCCTAGTCGGGCTGACTCTCGAGACGAGACCGGATTATATTACGAAAAAAGAAGTTGAGCGTATGCGGTATCTGGGCGCAACGAGGGTAGAGCTGGGTGTGCAGTCTATATTTGACGATATTTTAGAAACTAACAAGCGAGGCCACAAAGTTGAGGCAACAATTCGAGCGACAAAACTCCTGAAAGATGCGGGACTGAAAATCTGCTACCATATGATGCCGAACTTGCCCGGTTCTGATTTGAAAAAAGACTTGAAAATGTTTAAGGTGATATTTTCCGATCCACGATTTCAGCCTGATTATATAAAAATTTACCCTTGCATGGTGACAAAGGGTTCGGAACTTTATGAACTTTGGAAAGCCGGAAAGTATAGGCCTTACGCCGACGAGGAGTTGGAAGGTCTGATTTGTGAAATTAAAAAGGTAGTGCCGTACTACGAGCGGATTATGAGGCTGATTCGCGACATTCCGTCCACTGATATTGAAGCCGGTTCCAAGATTTCCAATTTACGGCAAAATGTACAGAAAAAATTACGATCAGAAGGTACAAACTGTAGATGTATTCGTTGCCGGGAGGCAGGACTGAACATGTCAAATGTAAAAGGTAAAATGTCAAATGTTAAGCTATTTAAGGAAGAATATAAGGCTTCTGGTGGAGTTGAAATTTTCTTGAGTTATGAAGCTGAGGATAGAAGTATCCTGTTTGCTCTATTACGCTTAAGATTGTCGGGTGAAACCTATTTATCAGAATTAAAAGAAACGGCTATTATTCGTGAAGTCCATACCTATGGCCAGCAGATAAAAATTGGTAAAAGGGGTGATACCCAACACAAGGGATTGGGCAAAAAACTTATTTTCAAAGCCGAAAAATTAGCCGGCGATAATGGTTATAAAAAGATCGCCGTTATTGCCGGTATTGGTACCCGAGATTATTACCGAAAGTTCGGCTATATGCTACATGGCGAGTATATGGTCAAAGTGTTTGAACTGAATTAGATAATTTGATATAATGGATTTGGAGGGGTTTCTTCTTTGAACCTTTTTATTTTTTTGAACCTTGGATATTTGGGAGGTGTTTTCCTATGGGTTGTCTTGATAACATAAACAACCTGGATTTGACAAAAAAATCAGATTTGCAGACTTGCCCTATGCTCTGGTGTGACTCGAAGCTTGTTTATCTGGTGGAACGCTATCAGATCAATGACATGGAGTGGAAGGTGACGCTACTGTGCCCCGATTGTTGGACAAAGAGAGAACTAACGGTTGATCGTGAATCGGTACGTCAACTTCTCAAAAATAATCGTCTAGGTCGGGAGAAGCTTATGAAACAGCTGGACGAAATGCAGAAAAAGAATATGACAGATGAGACAGATAAGTTTATTACTGCTCTAGAGAATGATCATATCCTACCTATCGATTTTTAGCGTTTTAGCACACCCAAACCCCGGAGGCAATCTGAAAATTCACAGAGAGCCCTTCGGGGCTTTCTTTTTTCTTGACACAAGGAGTACAATATAAGTAATCGAAAGAGGGTGTGTAGAGATAGATTGTTTTAACCCTTCGAAGAACCTGCAAAGTCTTCTATTTCTGCTAAATTCTAAGTTTTAAAAACCCACAACCGCCTTAATGGTGCAGTAACGTAACATTTTAAGGAGGTTTACCATGAGACGAGTGGCGGAACATCTGGAAGATCTGAAAGGTATTGATATGTGTCCCATATGTGGATCGAAAGCCATCAGAATGACCGGCAGCCGTAGGAATGATCAGGATCCAGTCTGGATGATCTTCTTCTTTTGTCATAACTGCGAAGATCCTTACCCGCGCGGTCCGGTAATTTCAGAACTGAAGGCGGAAATTGCAAGGAAACATCTGAGTGAGGAAGGATGTGTCTCAGATCGGGCATTAAAAGAGATGATGGCAGATAAGGAAGAGCTTACAAAATCTCGTGAGAAAGAGGAGATATTGACACTTGGGATGATGTTTCAAGAATTAACCCGGAGGTGATCCGATATCTAGAGGAGACCCTGCGGGTCTTCTCTATTATAAAAACAAAAAACTTCTTGCCAAATATTTTTTAGCGGAGTAAAATATTTTCGAAATAAAAGAGACGGATGTTTTAAATATAATTTGCGGGGGTACTCTTGCTTAAGAAAAAGCAAACAAAGTTTATTTTTGTAACGGGCGGAGTCTTGTCAGGAATCGGCAAGGGAATATTTGCAGCCTCGGTTGGTAACATTTTAAAGAACCGAGGTTTTTCTGTTAATATTCAGAAACTTGATCCTTACTTAAATATTGACGCAGGCACCCTTAATCCGGGAGAACATGGAGAAGTTTTTGTGACCGATGATGGAGCGGAAACAGATCTCGATCTTGGACATTATGAAAGATTTATTAATACAAATCTAACTCGCAAAAGCTCGATTATGAGCGGACAGATCTTCCAAGCAGTTTTTGAAGATGAAAGAAAAGGCAAATATCTCGGGAAAACAGTCCAGGTTATTCCTCATCTTACCCAGAAGATCCAGGAAATAGTTCTGGATGCCGCAAAAGGGTTTGATATTCATATAGCTGAGATTGGTGGAACAATAGGTGATTTGGAAGCTGTACATTTCATAGAAGCCATTCGCCAATTCAAAAGAAGAGTCGAGTCAGAAAATGTAATGTATGCTCATCTGGTTTATCTGCCATATTTAGACGCATCAAAAGAGATTAAAACTAAACCAGCACAAGGCAGTGTCAGAGATTTACTTGGACTTGGTATTCATCCGGATATTATCGGTGCAAGACATGACAAACCAATTGAAAAAAACCATTTAAGAAAAATCGCTTTGTCAGCCGATGTTGGACAAGAAGCTGTGGTACCGCTGCCATATGTTAAAAAGGTTTATGACGTGCCGGCTAATCTGGAAAAAGTGGGGCTTGCTGATTATATTTGTAAAAAACTAGAGCTAAAAAGCACAAAACCCAAAAAGAACGGTTGGGAGAAGTTCATGGAAAATGCCGCCGAAGCAAAAGGTGTTATAAAAGTTGGCCTTGTGGCGAAGTATCTGGCTAATGAGGATACATATAAAAGTGTCAACGAGGCTTTAAAATCTGCTTTTTGGGCTCAAAAGAAAAATGTGAAAATTGTTTGGATTGACAGTGAGGAACTAGAAAGAAAAGGGGTGAAACTACTGAAAGATTTAGAGGGGATAGTGATCCCGGGGGGGTTTGGAAACCGCGGTACGGAGGGCAAAATAATGGCGGCAGAGTATGCTCGCGAAAATAATATTCCATATCTCGGGCTTTGTCTAGGAATGCAGATAGCAGTTATAGAGTTTGCGCGTAATATTCTGGCTTGGCCAAGCGCAACGAGCGGTGAGTTCGACCCCAACAGTAAAAAACAAGTAATACATATTATGCCTGAGCAAAGGAAAAATATGGACGAAGCAAATTACGGGGCAACTATGCGGCTCGGTGCATACCCATGTGTCCTAGACAAAGTATCAAAGTCCTATAAACTTTACGGAAAAGACAAAATATCAGAAAGGCACAGGCACAGATATGAGTTTAATAATGATCATCGGGAAGAGTTTACGAATGCCGGTATGCTGCTTGCCGGGCTATCGCCTGATCATCACTTAGTTGAGATTATTGAGATACCAGCCCATAAATTCTTTGTAGCCTCACAATTCCATCCGGAGTTTAAGTCACGCCCTGACATTCCGCATCCATTATTTCTAGGATTTGCTGAAGCTTGTCTCGGTAAAGATACAAAAAATAGAAAAATAGATCTTTTAAAGATAGCGGCCAAAGGAAAAGAAAGGGTTGGAGTCTAGTTTGGAATAATTAAAAAAGGAATAAGAAATGAAAAACGTTTCATTGCATACGCTATCTAATGGCTTAAGGGTAGTTATTTTTGACTATCCCCACATGGTATCAACCGAAATGAATGTGATGTTTAGGGGTGGCCCTGTATATGAGTCCCCAGAAAATAATGGAATTTCTCATTTTTTAATTATTCCAAACTAGTTAATCCAGAAGAAGATAGAAAAGATATTTTTAAAGTTAGTGTAAGTGACGTCGTATCTGTCATAGAAAAGTTTTTGAATGTGGAAGATATGAGCTTTGTTTTGGCAGGCAATATTGATGACAAAATGAAAAAAACTCTTGAGGACGAAACTAGGTAATATTCCAATCTGATATAATATCTTTATGCGTGATAATACATGGCTTTTTCAAAAACTAGATGAGATTTGGGATGAGAATTTTCCGGATATCCCACAGCACAATGATGTCATTATTAAGTTTGGCCGGAAAGCGCGTCAAAGATTAGGATCCATCAAGCAGGAGGCAAAAACTGCTCGCGATCTACTCAATAAAAATCGCAAAACTATCATTACGATAAATGGGCTGTTTAGAGATTTGGTCGTTCCGGAATACGTGATTACGGCCACAATCGCTCATGAGATGTGCCATTACGCGCATGGGTTTAGCTCGCCACTTGATCAAAAATTCTCAAATCCTCATCAGGGAGGGGTTGTAACAAAGGAAATGAAAGCGAGAGGATTTACCAAAGAACTGCAATTACAAAAAAAATGGCTAAAAGACGTTTGGCCTAAGTATTTGGAAGAAAAAATGCCATATAAACCGAGACAAAGGCGCAGAAGGAAAATGGTTATAAAGTGGATTTAGATAGGCTAAAAACATAAAAATAGAAGAACTGAAAAACAAACTTGTCTTGTCATTCCGAGCGGCTTCGCGGAGCGACAAGTCGAGGAATCTCTTTCTAAAGTTTAAAATAAGGGATTTCTCCGTTAGCTACGAACGCATGAGTCAGTCGAAATGACAAAAAGAGAAGGGATATGGATAGATTAAAAATCAAAAGAATTATTAATGGAGCTGAGGAGGCAAATTGCTACTTACTTGTTTTGGGTAATGATCTAGCTGTTGTGGATCCCGGCGACAGGGTGGAAAGAATTATTTCCGCAATTGAGGAGTTTGGTACTTTAAATTATCGCTACATTTTCCTGACCCATGGGCATTTTGACCATGTAGGTGCGGTCAAGAAATTAGTTGAGAAGTATGGCTTCAGGGTTGCAATTAGCGATCGTGACAAAGACATTAAGTATCTTAACGAAAAATTCGGACTAAAGTTGCCTGGAATGCAATTTGATATTTTCGTGCATGACGGAGATATACTCAACTTTGGCGGAGGAAAGGTTAAAATTTTGGCAACTCCGGGGCACACCAGCGGCAGTGTCTGCTATCTGATAGGTGATAATCTTTTCTCCGGTGATACACTTTTTCCTCATCGGCACGGCCGGACAGATTTTGCGACCGGCAATCCGGAAGAGATGAGCGAGAGCTTGGCGAAGTTGTTTAAGCTGCCGGACGAAACAAAGGTATTCCCGGGACACTACGAGGAAACGACTATCGGCGAAGCCAGAAAATATTTCAAATGAGGTGGCATATGCCAGTAAAGGGCAAAAAGATTAAAATTTTCAAAATATCAATTCACTGCAAGGTTTGTAATCAGCTTTTATATGTATATCAGAAAGAAGGCCCGGGTTTGCTTGTAAAGTGCTACGCTGATAGGATTATAGAAGACCATACGAATGGCGACTTGAAATGTCCATCTTGCGGACAGCTTTTTGCTCGTCATGCTATTATGCACTGCCGCCCAGTACACAAAATTATACAGGGGAAGGTTTATATAAAGGGGCATGTTAAGAAATAATGAAAAAATGTTAATTTTGAGGTATAATCCGTTAGGTAATTAGGTTTTATTGAAAATTTCGAATATTCGGATTTGGGAATTAAAAAATCAAAGTTTTTTCGGGGTGTGGCGCAGTTGGCTAGCGCGCAGCGTTCGGGACGCTGAGGTCGGAAGTTCGAGTCTTCTCACCCCGACCATTCTTCACTAAAGCTATGAATGGCAGGCCAGTTTGTCTACTTGTTTACGTTTCTTAATTACTTTATCATAAAATCATGGATCAGAATGTTGTTTTAATTTTAGCAGGGCTTATCGTTGTCGGATTTGTGACGGTGGTTATTTTCATTAACAAAAAACTGGAAGCTTTGAAGGGTAAAGAAGACAATTCATCGCTTCTCATGCTAAATCAAAATCTGCAAGGGATGCAGGAGCGGCTTGATAAAACCACCGAGGCCATACAAGATCAGTTCAAGTCCAGCGCCGGCATCATCCGCGATGTGACCGAAAAACTCACCAAACTTGAGGACACAAACAAACAAATCGTGGGTATCACCGATCAGCTTCAAGGTCTCGAAAATGTCTTGAAAAATCCGAAACAGCGCGGCATCCTCGGCGAGTATTATCTGGAAACTTTACTTAAAAACCTATTCCAGCCGAATCAGTACCAGATGCAATACTCTTTCAAAGATGGGGATATTGTTGACGCGGTCATTAAAATCAAAGACAAGGTTATTCCCATCGACTCCAAATTCTCGCTGGAAAACTACAACAAAATATTGAAGGAGAAAGACGAGACCAAAAGAGCGCAGCTGGAAAAGCTGTTTAAGCAGGATTTGAAAAATCGGATTGATGAGACTTCCAAATACATTAAACCAAAGGAAGGGACTTTTGACTTTGCCTTTATGTTTATTCCCTCCGAGGGCATCTACTACGATTTACTTGTCAACCAGGTCGGGGCGCTGAAAGTGAACACCCGAGATTTGATCGAGTATGCATTCAAAGAGAAAAAGGTGATAATTGTTTCACCGACTTCATTTGCCGCTTATCTGCAAACCGTCCTTCAGGGTCTTCGGGCGTTGACCATTGAAGAATCGATTAAGGATATTGTTGGCAACATCCATAAACTCGGCAATCACCTGAGCTCTTATGAAACCTACATGCAGAAAATGGGTACAAATCTGGGGACAACTGTGGGTATGTACAACAAAGCGTATAAAGAATTCGGCAAAATCGACAAGGATGTTACTAAAATTACCGGCAAATCTATAGATTCGGAAGTGCTAGAAATAGATAAACCGAGAGAATAGCCTGCTACCTTGCATTGTCAACCCGACCGACGCTACGTTAGTGGTGAGTGGAGGAATCCCTTAGTTCGATAATTTAAAATAAAAAATAATGAGGAAAAATGGCAAAATGCAGCGAATGCTCGTTTTATCAGGAAATTGACGATACCAAAGGTGATTGTTTCGGTCATGAGGTACAGGCAGATCGCGACACATCTGAGTGTCCGACAAATGCCTTTAAACCAAAGGAAGGTGAGTAATTTAAGTTGCTAAGGGTTGTCTCCCTTATGACTTGTAGCAAAAAGAGTAGCGTAATTTTGGTTTCTGATACCGGTCTCTGACTACTTTTTGCTTTATAGTAAAAAAAGTAATAAAATTTTCATACTATTTCTAATAGTAATTAGTGTTCTTTTAGGCAATCTAAGGTATGATTATGGCCTCTGATCAGGATGAAAAAACAGAATGATAAATAACCAACCAAGTGATAATAGGTCTGGCTATCAAAAGTTACACGCTAATTCGGCTTACTCTGGAGGAAATGGCAGATGTAAGTCGGGTATATTTTGCTCTTGCAATGGGCAGTTTTTGCAATTTCACTTTGGGCGGATCACTGAGGTACGAATACTGAATCCTAATCTGACAAAGGGGATGTCAAAATGATTGAGCCTTTAATGAAAAGACTTAACGATTTTTATTCCGAAGTTGGCAATACGCGAGTCAAAAGGCAGTTAATTGCCGAAATCTTTAGAGAGTCGAGTTTCATTCAGGAACTAACCCAACAGCTTAACAAGGTAGAAGTTCAGATCAAAGACCTGACCTGTAAAAAATGTAATGGGACAGGGAAGGTGTCTGATAAGTATATTGAGATAGACTCTGTAGACTGGCCATGGGATAACTATTATACAAAAAAGTCTTGTCCGATCTGCAAGGGTGCTGGTATTCGACTTGTTGAAGCGGGAGCGTAGTCTCCCGCCTTTTATTACTAAGATCATTTGACAAATGCCTATCTTGTGCTAAAATAATGGCATAAATACTTTGATAGTTAGCAGGTTAAGTATTGGATCATAAGCAACCCCCTTGCTTGTGATCCTATATTTGCTCTGCTTTTTTAGTTGATGTATTCAGCTGCTCTTAGTATCAATATGCAACTTGCCGCATGGGTGATCTCGGAATTTTCCACCATTTGGATGGCTTTTTGAAGCGGTATTTTTATAATTTTGATTGATTCGCTATCATCGGGATTTACTTTTGTTTGGGTTAAATTTTTTGCGAGAAATAAGAAATTTCTAGAGTTTATAGCCGAAGTGAAGGGGTCCACAAATCCCAAATCGATCCATCCACTTGCTTTAATCCCAATTTCTTCCTCTAATTCGCGCTTCGCGGTTTCAAGAGGAGTCTCGTTTTCTTCTATCCCGCCGCTTACCGTTTCAACAGAAAAGCTTTCAATAGCATGTTTGTATTCTTCGACCAGATAAACTTCATTATCATCATTGATTGCCAAAATTGATGTGCCTGGCTTCATCTCGACTTTTGTAAATTCTTTTTCAAGTCCGTCGTCAAAAACAACCAAATCACTTGAAAGAGTTACTAGATTGTTTTTATAAACGATATTGCTTTGTTTAACTTTAAAAGGCGGTTTTTTATTATTCATTTTTTCACTTTATCATAAACAAAATATATGAACAATTTCTTATTGAAGCAGATGTAAAAAATGCTTATAATGAAGTATGGGTAAATTAAGGATTTTATGGTCTGGCGAAAATATATAAACGGGATGTTTTTGGGGATACTTGGTTTTTCGCTTGTCTTAATTATCCTTGTGAACTTTACCAGTCCGAGTATGGGAGCCTTTGTCTATGGATCATTCTTTATATGCTTATTCTTGCTTTTAGTATGTCTTGCAACCATACTGGGATTTTATGTTAGGCGAAGAGTGACAAATAATGAGATTCTCTATAAAAATCTGAAAAACGCCTTTAGGCAAGGTACTCTCATTGCTTTATATTTTACGGTACTTTTGGTACTCCGGGCGGCAACGCTTTTAAACTGGTGGGATGCTGCGCTACTTGCGGTAAGTACTATATCATTTGATATGTTTTTCAAGGAAAAAATTTAATGAATATCCAGGATATGAAAAAACAATTTGTAAAGGATTTAGGCCAAACCGGCAGTCAAAAGGATTTGGAAGTCTTGAGAGTGAAATATCTTGGTAAAAAAAGCGAAATCTATTCCTCCCTTAGATCGCTTGGGCAGCTAGATCATGAGGAAAGAAAGGTAATGGGGGCAGCTCTGAATCAGTTAAGAGGAGAGATTGAGGCCGGGCTTAAGTCACAAGAATATGAGCTAGCCCAAAAAGAACAAACTGTTTTAGATTTTTCTGAACCCGGTAAAAAATTTGAAATTGGCCATAAGCACCCTATAACTCAGGTGTATGAAGAACTTTTTGAGATAGCGAAGACCCTTGGCTTTTCTATTGCAGATGGGCCCGAAGTAGAGTCAGACTGGTATAATTTCGAAGCGCTCAATATGCCAAAAGACCACCCGGCGCGAGACACACAAGATTCGTTTTATATTGATGAAAGTACAGTCCTGCGTACTCAAACTTCGCCGGTGCAAATAAGATATATGGAGAAGCACAAACCGCCTATACGGATAGTTGTACCTGGCCGGACATATCGCCGGGACAACGACATGACTCATACTCCTATGTTTCATCAGCTTGAAGGTCTTTTGGTAGATGATCGAGTGACTTTGGCAGATCTGAAAGGGGTTCTGACAGTTTTTGCCAAGGGTATTTTCGGCCAAGATAGGAAAGTACGATTTCGTCCGCATCATTTCCCTTTTACTGAACCATCTATAGAAGCGGACGTTTCCTGCGGGCTCTGTGGGGGTAAAGGCTGTCGGTCCTGCAAGTATTCCGGTTGGCTCGAGATACTTGGTGCTGGCATGGTTCATCCTAATGTTTTAAAAAACGTAGGGCTTGACTTTAAGAAATATCAGGGCTTTGCCTTTGGTATGGGAGTTGATCGTATTACCATGCTCAAGTTTGACATAGATGACACAAGGATGTTTTTTGATAATGATCTAAGATTTTTGGAGCAATTCTAATGGATGAGACGGGTATGCCAGATCGGTATGATGAGGAAATAATAGAAAGTTTCCAGGTTGAAATGGCTGAAAAGATTAAAAAAGGCGGAAGTGAGGACTTAAAATTTATCGATGTTAATCAACTTGGGAAAAATGAAATGCAGGCTTTCGGTTTATTGAAGGGGTTAAATGATAGGCAGATTACTTTAAAAATGTTTCGGGATGAAATTAGTAGATATGAAGGGATTGTTCAAATGAGTGAGAAGAGGCTCATAAGCCTTACACATTACTTTGCTTGGCTTAGAAATCAAGCCATGAAAAATTTGGAGAAAAAGCAATGAGAATACCGATTAGCTGGCTTAAGGAATATGTTGAAGTAAAATCTGTAAAAGAGTTGTCGGATAAGTTAACCATGTCCGGAACGGAAAACGAAATTCTCCATGCCGAGAAAGGGGACTTCGAAAAGATAGTTGTCGGTGAAATCTTGGAAATTAAGAAACACCCAAATGCGGATAAGCTGCAGATTACGAAAACATCAGTGGGCAAAGAAACCCTGCAAATTGTTTGCGGCGCACCGAATATAAAAGTCGGGCAGAAGGTTCCTGTGGCATTAGTTGGTGCCCAGATAGGCGAGTTTGAGATTAGAGAAGCTGAACTACGCGGCATCAAAAGTCATGGGATGCTTTGCAGTGAGTCAGAATTGGGTATATCTGATGATCATAGTGGGATCATGGTTTTGGATCCCAGAGCTAAGGTAGGAGAAAGTCTGGGAAATGTTCTTGGTTTGCCAGAAAAGATTTTGGATGCGGAAATCACGCCAAATCGTGGCGACTGCCTGTCTATGATCGGAATTGCTCGAGAGACAGCAGTAGTCACAAACCAAAAGCTGAAGCTGCCACAAATTAAAATTCAAGAAGCAAAAGAAAAAGCTTCAGATTTTCTGTCTGTTGAAATAAAGGATAAAGATTTGTGCCGCAGATATATAGGCAGAGTGATTAAAAATGTAAAAGTTGGCCCATCGCCTCAGTGGATGCAGGATAGTTTGAGTGCTTCCGGGGTACGGCCGATCAGCAATATTGTAGATGTGACGAACTATGTCATGTTGGAGATGGGGCAGCCGCTCCATGCTTTCGACGCGGAAAAAATTTCGGGCAGAAAAATTATTGTCAGAAGGGCAAAAAAGGGAGAGAAAATTGAGACTCTTGACGGAACGGTACGCACACTAAATCTAAAAGATTTGGTTATTGCAGACGACAAGAAGGCTATTGCGCTGGCCGGCGTGATGGGCGGAGCAAATAGCGAAGTTACAGATAGGACGAAGACAGTTGTTTTAGAGTCGGCAAATTTTCATCCGACATCTGTCAGAAAAACTGCCTTAAGTCTTGCTCTTAGATCAGAAAGTTCTGCGAGATTTGAAAAGGGTCTACCCCTTCAGTTAACTGAGGAAGCGGCAGATAGAGCAGCAGCACTTTTGGCAGAAATAGCAGACGGTGAGGTGCTAGCCGGCAAGGTTGATATGGGTGAAAAGAAGGATAAAGAAACTAAAATAACTATTATGTTTAATCGTATAGAGACATTTCTTGGTGAAAATATCAGTCCTAGTAGGGCTATAGAAATTCTTACCCGACTGGGCTTTCAAGTATCAGACAAAACGAAAGATAGGGCTGTTTTTATAGTTCCATACTGGCGTCTTGATGTTTCCATTGAGGAAGACCTATTTGAAGAAATTGCCCGCATTTATGGATATGAAAATATCCCAAGTACCTTACCGGAAGGTGTTCTTCCGATTTACGAAGTTGATAAAAAAAACGAGGTTTCAGAAAAAACCAGAGATATTTTCACGGCGCTTGGATTTTATGAGGTTCTTTCTTATTCATTTACAAACAAAGAAAAAGCTAATGTATTGAAAAAAGATAATGATCTGGTCAAAATTGCCAATCCTTTGAGCCAGGAACAGGAGTTTATGAGAAAAGATCTTTTGGGATCAAGCTTAGAAATTGCAGCTAAAAATAATGACTACAAACGTGGTACTATAAAGAAGATTTTCGAAATATCTTCAGTTTATACGTCAAAAACAGAACTAATGAAGCTTAGCGGGTTTGTTTTTGGAGAAGAAGCGGAGGAAGTTTTCAGGCAATCCAAAGGATCTTTGGAAGTGCTGTTTAATACCTTGGGGGTTGCCATAAAACTTAAGGATTGTAAAAAAAATGAAGCTGTTATTATTGCGGATAAAAATAAAGCTGGCTCTTTTATGATTTTAGATAGTACAATTATGGAAAAGTTTAAGGTGAAATCAAAGAGCGCATGTTTTTTTGAAATTGATATGAAGATTTTGGCAAAAGCTGTAAAAGTAAAGAAATATCAAAATATCCCAAAGTTTCCCGGATCGGAAAGAGATCTCACGTTTATAGTGGATGAGTCTCTGAGAGTAGAAGATCTTGATCATGCAATAGGTTCGCTGAAATCATCTATTTTAGAAAGTAAAGAAGCGGTAGCTATTTATCGAGGCAAGGGGCTGCTTCCGGATAAAAAGAGTGTTTCGATAAGATTTATATATCAAGCAGATCGTACACTTACGGATCAAGAGGTTGATGATGACCAAACAGAAATTATTAAATTAATTAAAGACAAATTCGGAGGGGAAGTTAGAGGTGGCAAAGGTTAAGATCGGTTTAGATTCCATAACGAAAAAATCCTTTTTTACGGAAAAAAAAGGAACGGTTTCGAATACCCCTGATGATAAAGGTCAAACTTCTCAACAAAAACCGGTAAAGAAAGATAACACAAACAATCAAAAGTTTAAATTCTTAAAATTTAAGAAACAGCAATTCTTCTCTGTCCAAGGTATCATAATGATTTTAGTACTTTTGCCGATTCTATTTTTCGGAGTGGTATCTTTAGCTTATCAGTATCACAACGAAGGCAGAATTTATGATGGTGTCAATGTTTTTGGTATCGATGCCGGAGGGAAAACACCTACGGAGCTAGGTAAACTTATTGATTCAAAAATAGCCTCCTATAAAGTAACTATTCAAGGAGATAATCAAAAATTTGAAGCCACCTATAGCAATCTCGGGATTAACTATGATAAAGAAAAAATAGTTGATACGGCTTATGAATACGGGCGTGATGAGTCTGTTCTGACGAATTTTTTTAACAGGGCTAAAAGATTTTTTTCTCAGTATCCTATTACACTTGGATCGCGAACCTATGCTTTCAAGAAATATAACGTTAACCTTACCTACAAACTAGATGAGAATAAACTGGATAGTTATTTAAGCGATTTAGAGTCTAAAATAAATGTGGATCCTCAGGATTCTCGCATGACATCCAACGGTGATGCGATGCAGATTGTACCTGCTGTTTTTGGGATAAAGCTCGAAACAGCTGACTTGAAAAATAAAATATTAGCTTCTTCTCTGCACTTTGATACTCAACCTATCATTATGAAGACTGATGTTACATCACCCGCTATTATGGATGACAAAACACGTGCTTTAGCGATTGAAGCCGATCAAATCACATCAAAACCGGTAACCTTAACTTATGAGGATAAGTCATATTCGCCGTCAAAGAGTATACTTGTGTCCTGGATTACCTTTACCAGAAACGATGACAAATCAGATTGGAAAATGGTAATAGACCAGTCAAAAATGGCTGATTACTTTGGTACTATTGGCAAGGATATTAATGTTTATTCGACTACTCAAAATATCAGAGTAGAAAATGAGACGAAGGAAATAGTCACACAACAAGGAAAGGACGGGCTTATCATTAATCAAGCAGCTCTTGGAAGCCAGTTAGCGGCGGAACTTCAGTCAGACTCAAAGGTAAATATTGTAATCCCCATGATGGTTGATCATTTTAAAACACAGAGAGATTATGTGGTTGTTGCTGATTGGGATCAGTATATCGATATCAATCTTTCGACTCAGCGGATGGATGCATACCTAAAGGGTGGCCAAAAGGTTGGTAGTTGGGCGATTACAAGCGGGAGAGATAGTTTGCCAACACCGTTAGGACAGTTTCTGATAATGAGAAAATCTTATGATGTCTGTATGCCAAATCCGCCTAGTACCCAGCCTTTGTGTGGCATCCATTATGTTAGTTATTTCACTAGTTCTGGTGATGCAATCCATGAAGCTTGGTGGCGAAGTTACTTTGGCGGGCAAGATTATCATTGGGACGGTTCGCATGGTTGCATCAATGCTCCTCTGTCGGTTGCGCAGTTTATCTACAACTGGGCGCCCATCGGTACTCCGGTGACGATTCATTATTAATTATTTAGTTTTAAACTAAATCTGATAAGATATATTAAAAGGAGAAAAAGTGGATTCACTACAAAACAATCAAAAACCCCAGGAAGTGCAAGATCAGGCGGGCAATATTCCGGAGAGTACTCCGAATACTCAAGATATTAATGAAAAATCGAAACAAAACCCCGGGCAGACTAATCCGCAAGGTGATGGTCAAAAAACTGCGGATAAGATTGCAAATGATTTAGGCCAGGGCATGGTCGGGCAACAGCTTCAAACTATGGGACAGCAAACCAATGTGCAAAGTGTTACAAAACCGGCGGCAAAAAGCAGTGATCCATATATTGAAGCTGCTGAAGCTATTATGAAAAAAGATAAAGATGATCCTTACCAGGAAGATAGAGATCATAAGGATATCCAGAAGCAGTATTTGACTGATAGGTTTGGAAAGAACTAAGTTAAGAAATTTATAAGTTACTCTGTTATTCAATTCTTATGTTAAAATATTATTATGACGTTTTTCATTACAGGAGGGATTTTTCTAATAGTTGCAATTGCAGCGGGGTTTATCTATTTTTACAAAAAAACCAGTGCTTATAAAAAGCAAATAGAAAGATCATTAAAGATAGTACCCCTTTTGGTGCGGGTTCCTAGAGAGATGGGGTCAAAGGAAAAGGCAACTCAAAGTCGTGATGACAGGGATGTGGGAAGGGAAATTATCTCGTTTATGGAGACTTTCTATGCTAACCTTTCTGTGATTTATAAAAGAGGATTTAAGGACATTCACCATAATCTTCTTTATGGCCAAAGGCATATTGCGCTTGAGATAATTGCTAAAGATAAAGAGATTGCTTTCTATATTGGTGTGCCGATTACGCTTCTTGACATGGTTGAGAAAATGTTATCCTCTCAGTATCCGGAGTCAGTGATAGAAGAAGCCGAAGAACATAATATTTTTTCGAAGGATTGGCGGAAAATGGGCATATGCGGAGGGCAGTTAAAACTTTACAAGTCTTTTATTTATCCGCTGAAAACATATAAAACTATTGAAGCAGAACCTCTTGAGTCTATCACTAATGTTTTCAGCAAGCTTGAAATCGGCGAAGGCGCGGCAGTCCAAGTTCTGATTCGTCCAGTCCATCCGCGGAAAATGCACAAAGGCAGAGCCCATGTTCGAAAAACACAAAATCAGAAAAACAGCGACTGGATTACTGCAGTTACCGGTACGTTGATGGCGAAAGATAATAGTTCTCTCAGTCAAGAACCTGTAAGATTGACGGCTATGGAAGAAGAGGTAAATAAAGCAATCGAAGAAAAAGCAGGTAAAGCTCCATTTGAAACGGTTATTCGCTTTATAGTTTCAACTGGTAACCTTCACCGTAGCGAGATGATCATAAATGAGTTAAATGGCGCTTTTGCCCAGTTCAACGATCAAAACCTCAATGGTTTCAGGTTTAGAAGAGAAACAAATGTTGACAAACTGGTCACTGACTATATTTTTCGTTTCTTTGACCATAATATCTTTTCTTTAAAAAGGTTTTTTTTCGGAGGTTTGATAGGTTATAAAAACATTTTAAATTCTGAGGAATTGTCCGGTATTTTCCACCTTCCAAACTATCTTATTCAGTCGCCGGGTATTAAGTGGCTTCCGGCTAAAATGACTGAATTGCCAAATAATTTGTCCGAAGAAGGTACTTTTATCGGGCGGGCACAGTATCGCGGTGAAAAGAAAATCGTACGTTTGGGAGAAAAAGATAAACTGCGTCATACTTACATTTTAGGACAAACCGGTACCGGTAAAACGACAGTCATGCTTGATATGATTGTTGATGATATTTGTCGTGGAGAAGGAGTGGCATACATCGATCCTCATGGTGACGCTATTGAGGATATTTTAGTTCGTATTCCCAAAGAAAGAGCTGAGGATGTGGTGATTTTTGATGCCGGTGACTTAGATCGACCGATTGGACTGAATATATACGAAGCCGAAACGATAGATCAGAAAGACCTTATCATTAACGAAGCACTGCAAATGCTCTATAAAATCTATGATCCAAATAACACCGGACAGATTTTTGGTCCGCGATTTGACCATTGGTTTAGGAATGCTTCCCTGACACTGATGGCAGATCCGGAAGGCGGCACATTTATCGAGGTGCCGAAAGTACTGACCGATGAAAGGTTTCTGGCTCATAAACTAAAATATGTCACCGATCCGGTGATCAGAAGCTTTTGGTTTGATGATTTCGGGAAATCCACAGCTCAAGTAAAGTCCGAGATGCTTAGTTATTTTTTGCCTAAGTTTGGCGCTTTTATGACAAACACTACTATGAGAAATATCATCGGCCAGCCAAAGTCATCTATTAATTTAAATGAGATTATGGATTCCGGGAAAATTCTTCTTATTAATCTTTCCAAAGGTAAAATTGGCGAGCTTAATATGAGGTTTCTAGGTATTTTGCTTGTTATTAAGATGCAGGTTGCGGCGATGTCTCGGGCCAGCATCCCAGAGAGTGAGAGAAGACAATTTACTCTTTATGTCGATGAGTTTCAAAATTTCCTCACCGAATCATTCGCCCAAATTCTCTCAGAAGCCAGGAAATATAAGTTCAATCTTGTGGTCGGAAACCAGTTTATCGGCCAGCTGACGGATCAGATGAGAACGGCCATTTTCGGTAACATTGGTACCATTCTTAGTTTTAGAGTCGGGCCGGAAGATGCGGAGTTTATGGCGAAACAGTTTGAGCCGGTTTTCAGTATCAACGATCTTTTAAATATCGAAAACGGTTTTGCCTTTATTCGACTGATGATTAATGGCTACCCGTCCAGACCATTTATTGTTAATCCGGTCTATCCACCGATAGGTGTGGTTGATAAAAAAGTGGAGGATGCTATCCGGCAGCTTTCCAGACTTAAATATGGTAAGCCTCGAGAGATTGTCGATAAGGAGATTATGGAACGATTAGCTATTGGTTCAGCACTTGAGGCTAACGAAACTTTGCCGAGAGAGATGGATCTGTAGGTTACATAATTTTTTGTCCCCCTTTTGTTTTTTGGTTTAATTTGTGCTAAAATAGTGATAGCTCCAAAGGGGCAAAATTTTCAAAAAATCTCTCATTGATTCGGGGTGGTTGTAACTCACAAAAATACCTTGCGATAAGCAAAAAGAGGGATGTCCGAGATTAGGATATTAGTTTAAACTATGTTAATTTGAAAATTAATTTTGAATAGATTCCGGATCAAATCCGGAATAGCAGGAAAATATGGCAAAAAATAATCAAAAAGATACATATGACGCCTCCAAAATTCAGGTTCTAGAGGGCTTGGAAGCGGTCAGAAAAAGACCGGGGATGTACATTGGCGGAACCGGATTGGAAGGTCTGCATCATTTGGTCTGGGAAGTTTTAGACAACGCTATTGACGAAGCGATGGCCGGCTACTGCGATAATATTGAAGTTACTATTTTGAAGGATGGCTCTCTCTCTGTATATGATAATGGACGAGGAATTCCTGTTGATAAACAAAAACAGACCGGTAAAAGCGCTCTTGAAACAGTATTAACTGTTCTGCATGCCGGTGGTAAATTTGGTGGAGGGGAATATAAAGTTTCCGGTGGGCTTCATGGTGTAGGTGTATCTGTTGTTAATGCTCTATCAATTTATGTAAAAGCAGAAGTGGCTAGGGGTGGATCCCTGTATATCCAAGAATATAAAAACGGGGGTAAACCCGTAAGTGCGGTTAAAAAGGTCGGTTTGGCAAAGTATACGGGGACTAAGATTACATTCAAGCCGGATGCGGATATTTTTGAAAGTATTGAGTGGAATTATCGAAAAATTTTGGATCGGATCCGACAGCGTGCATACTTAAATAAAGGTGTCAAAATTAAGTTAACCGACGAAAGAGACGACGGGAAAACCTACAGTTTTTACTTTGAGGGAGGGATTAAGTCATATGTTGCCCACATGAACCGTTCAAAAGAGATTATTAATGACAAGATTTTCTATGTGGAAAAGCAGTCCGGTACGACTATCGTCGAGGTAGCTGTCCAGTACACGGACGATTATTCGGAAAATGTTCAGACCTTTGCCAACAACATCAACACCGGTGACGGCGGAACGCATCTTACAGGGTTTCGAACATCCATTACCCGTTCTATTAACGAGTATGCCAAGAAAAATGGATTCGTAAAAGATTCGAAAGATAATTTGACCGGTGATGATGTACGTGAAGGTTTGTCTGCAGTCCTCTCAGTGAAGTTACCTGACCCGCAGTTTGAAGGCCAGACGAAGGCCAAACTTGGAAATCCGGAAGTTCAAAACCAAGTCGGTTCCGTAATGAGTGAATATTTCTCATATTTCTTAGAAGAAAATCCAAACGAAGCGAAGAAAATTATTGGCAAATGTTTGCTCAGTGCACGCGCCAGAGTGGCGGCCCGAGCGGCTCGTGATACCGTGGTCAGAAAAGGTGTACTTGAGGGCATGACTTTGCCGGGTAAGCTGGCCGACTGTTCTTCCAAAGATCCTTCTCAAAGCGAAATTTATATAGTAGAGGGAGACAGTGCCGGCGGTTCGGCTAAACAGGGTCGTGACAGAATGTTCCAGGCGATCTTGCCATTACGCGGAAAAATTTTGAATGTTGAGCGAGCGAGATTAGACAGAATGCTGTCTTCTGAAGAAATTAAGATTCTAATCATTGCCATGGGTGCCGGTATCGGTGAAACTAAAGATATTTCCAAAATTCGATATCACAGGATAGTTATTATGACGGATGCTGATGTTGATGGTGCACATATCAGAGCATTGCTTCTAACCTTTTATTACAGATATTTCCCTGAAGTTATTGAGGCCGGTTATCTCTACATTGCCCAACCACCGCTATTTAAGATAGAAAAAGGCAAACAAGTTCAGTATGCATACAATGATGCGCAACGTGATGAAATCCTTACACAACTAGAAAAAGATGTAAAGTTGACCAAAAAAACAGAATTATATGAGGAGGAGACTGCGGAGGCTCCGACGTCAGAAGGAGTCGGAGTCCCGACCGAAAGCGTCGGGAAAAATCCAGAAGAAGCTGATGTGGAAAATACGGAGGAAGAGGCCGAAGAAGTTAGCGATATTAAGATCCCGGGTGTCAAAGTCTCAAGGTATAAGGGTCTGGGTGAGATGAATCCAAGCCAGCTGTGGGAAACGACCATGGATCCGGCGAATCGTGTATTTCTACAAGTGACGATTGACGATGCTGAAAAGGCAAATGAGATATTTTCAATTTTGATGGGTGATGTGGTTGAACCTCGTAAGAAGTTTATCCAAACGCATGCAAAAAATGTTAAGAATTTGGATGTATAATGCTAATTAATAATTCAAAATTAAAAATTCAAAAATGAAAGATTATAAATTTATCAGTATTGACCTACAAAGAGACTTCACAGATGTAAAAGGTGTTTGTTATAAAGAAAGACCCTCAGTAGATTTTGTGAAAAATTATTTGAATCCATTCTCTACTGAGAATAATGTAAAGATCAATGAAATCATATCTGACTATAGGGCGCCAAGGCTTGGTGATCGGGGAGATCTTTGTTATCCGGGCGAATGGGGGTATGAGTCTATCATTGCAAATGAAGCAAAGAACTCTGATATATATGTCAAATGTATGAACTCACCTATTTGGACAAGAGAAAATATTGGGGTTCCTGATTCGAAACCAGGGATACCCTATCAAGACCCGAAGAGATTTGATAGTTGGATAGAAAAGACTATAGGAAAGCCACAAGATGAAGTGGGTATTGTGTTATTTGGGTTAACAGTTGATTGTTGCGTTCTTTGCACAGCTCAAGAGTTAAACTTTAGAGGATATAACGTTTATATTTTAGAAGAAGCTACTGATACATATTCAGGGAGTTTAGAAGAAAAAGAGATTGTGTTAAATAATCCACCACTGACCAATTGGGCAGAAAAAATTAGTTGGGAAGAAGTAAAAAGTAGTGTAGGGAAAAAATAGAAATGGCGGACGAAGAAATAAGAGATTTAAACAAAATCGGAAAAATCGAACCTCGGGACATCAACGACGAGATGCAGGAGAGCTATCTTGACTATGCAATGAGTGTGATTGTAGCTCGAGCTCTTCCTGATGTTCGTGATGGACTTAAGCCGGTACATCGAAGAATCCTGTACGCGATGGAAAAACAAGGCGTTCGAAGTTCGGGAAGATATAAAAAGTCCGCGAATATCGTCGGTGAAGTTCTGGGTAAATATCATCCGCATGGCGACACCGCCGTTTACGACAGTATGGTTAGAATGGCCCAAGAGTGGAGCACTAGATATCTGCTCGTAGATGGACAAGGAAACTTCGGTTCTATGGATGGTGACTCGGCCGCAGCCTACAGATACACTGAAGCCAAAATGACCAAAGTTTCTGAGGAGCTTTTATCCGACATTGATAAAGACACGGTCGACTTTGTGCCGAACTACGATGGTTCGCACAAAGAGCCACAAGTCTTGCCGGCAAAACTGCCGAATCTTCTCCTAAACGGTCAGATTGGTATTGCTGTTGGTATGGCGACCGCCATTCCTCCTCACAATCTTGGGGAACTGGTTGATGCAATTGCCGAACTAATTGATAATCCCGAGGCTACAGTTGAAGACCTGATTCAGCACGTCAAAGGCCCGGATTTCCCGACAGGCGGCATCATTTACAACGTCGAAGATATCAAGACGGCATACGCGACAGGTCGGGGAAAAATTGTAGTCAGAGGAGTTGCCGAAATCGAAGAAAAGAAAAAAGGCGGCTTCAGGATCGCAATTAGCGAAGTGCCGTATCAAGTTAACAAAGCCACATTGGTCGAAAAAATTGCAGATTTAGTTAAAGAAAAGAAAATTTTAGGGATCAGCGATCTTCGCGATGAATCTGATCGAAAGGGTGTTCGTGTTGTCGTAGAGCTAAAAAGAGACGCTCAACCAAACAAAATATTAAACCAGCTTTACAAAATGACACAGCTTCAGTCAGCTTTCCACGTGAATATGATTGCTCTCGTCGACGGTATTCAGCCGAGAATTCTGACTCTGAAAAATGTCTTGGAAGAGTTTATAAAGCATAGATTCCAAGTTGTGACACGCAGAACTCAGTTTGAACTTGCTAAGGCGAAAGCTCGCGCCCACATTCTCGAGGGACTTCTGATTGCTCTTAAACGCATTGATGAAGTTATTGAAACGATCAAAAAATCGAAAGACAAAGAAGTTGCCAAGGTTAATTTGATGAAGAAATTCAAATTATCAGAAATACAGGCGCAGGCAATTCTTGATATGCGACTTCAGACTTTGGCCGGACTTGAGCGCCAGAAAATTCAGGATGAATATGACGAGCTTATGAAGCTAATCGCAAAGCTTGAAGATATTTTGGCTCACCCGAAAAAGATTTACGGCATCATCAAAGAAGAACTGGCTGAAATGAAAGATAAATATGGTGATGAGAGACGAACCAAAGTGGTCGAAACCGGCATCGGTGATTTCTCTGACAAAGACCTTATACCAAACGACGAGATGATAGTGACCATGACTAAGGGAAACTATATTAAGAGAATTCCAGTCACCACCTATCGCGTTCAAAACAGAGGTGGTAAGGGAGTCGTTGGCATGAAAACTAAGGAAGAGGACCTGGTTGCGCACATGATTTTCACCAGAAACCATGACAATATTCTCTTCTTTACCAACAGGGGAAGAGTATTTCAGACACCGGTATATGAGCTGCCGGAAGCCTCGAGAATTGCCAAAGGTCAGCCGATAGTCAATGTGTTGCAGCTGGCTCCTGAGGAGGTTGTTACTGTCATTATTAATGTCCCGGATGAAAAAGAAGGCAAATATTTAATGATGGCTACGAAGAAAGGGACGATTAAAAAGACACCTTTGGAGAATTTCTCGAATATCCGAAAAACCGGCATTATTGCCATTGGTCTTGATAAGAATGATGAACTCAAATGGGTGAAAATGACTGATGGTGCCAGTGATATAATTTTGGCTACCAAAAACTCTCTGGCCATTAGATTTAACGAGAAAGATGTCCGACCGATGGGGCGAGTTGCACGCGGTGTTCGCGGTATACGGCTAAAATCAGATGACGAAGTGGTAGGTATGGATCCGATAGTGCCGAGTGGAGAGCTGCTTGTGGTTATGGAAAACGGATATGGGAAAAGGACAAAACTCGAGCAATTTACATCGCACAGGCGCGGAGGTGTTGGTATCAAGGCCGGTGTGGTTACTAAGAAGACCGGCAAGACGGTAGATGTCCGTGTAATAGTTGATGACAAAGGCGACCTAGTTATTGTTTCGGCGCAAGGCGTAATTATCCGTACACCGCTTGCTAAGATTTCCAAAATCGGGCGGGCGACCCAGGGTGTGAGAATAATGAGAATGGATGATCAGGACAGGGTTGCGTCAGTGGCTTGCATTGCTGAGGACGAAGAAGATGAGAATAAACAACAACAGATTCCGTTGGAGGTTAAAAATGACAGTTCAAAAGTAAAAAGTAAATCGGTTCAAGTTTTTAAAAAGAAAGCAACAAATAACAACCAACCATTAGTAGCTAAAAAGAAAAACACTACAAAGAAGTTTAAAACTCAAAAATCCAAAACTTCAATCATGGTTCAACAAAAGGCAGTCAAATCGCTACAATCAAAATCTTCAAAAGTAAAAAAAACAGCCAAAGCATCTAAGAAAATTACTGCTAAAAAACCTGCAGTCAAAAAACAAAGTTCGACACAAAAAGGTCGGTCAGTTGCCTTTAAAAAGACTGCTGTTAAACCTGCGACAAAGTCCAAAAATACACTTGCAAACTTCAAAATAACCCAGGTAAAAGTCAAGAAAAAATAAGATTTTTCTTGACTTTTACTCGAAGCTTTTTTATTATCGAAATACTTACACTTCTTTGGGCAAATGTTCAAGGGAGCAGATAAAATATTAGCTCTCGAAAAAGAGCAGGTGAAAAACAAAAATAAAAATGCCGGTTTGAACCGGAAAAAATTAACATTTTTAGATTTTGGAAGGTGAGGCTAAGCTCTATGGGGGCGCCGATACAGTAACGGATGAGAATGGTCACCAGGCGTCTATGGGGTAGTCGATTTTGCTTTATTATAAGTAAATTTTGATAGGCCAATGGTGAAACCGATCACTTTTCCTCGAGTTTAATTTGTCTAAAGAATTTCTAATTCTTATTTGACATTTCATTCTGGAGGGAGGGTGATCGGTTTTAGTTTTGTAAAAAATCGAGCTTCCAAATCTCTTTATAAAATTTTATAAATATCAAATCAAAACGGAGGGAACTAAGAGGAGAAAATGAAAAAACTAAAAAGTAAAATTAAAGATCTTAAGAAAGGACTGATAATCTTTGCGTGTCTCATGTTAGTCATCCAGGCAGTTGTAGTGACAGGAGTTCCGGCAAAAACCATGGCGGCTGTACCGGGGGCAAAAACCATGACATCAAAAAATGCAAACATCCCGCCAACAAACCATGTGGTAATCTCTGAAGTTCAAGTTTCAGGAGCTTCACCCAATGATGAGTTTGTGGAACTTTATAATCCGACAGGCAATCCTGTAAATCTATTAGGTTGGAGGTTGTCAAAAAAAACAAGTGGCGGTACTCTGCAGACATTAGTTAACAGTCTCAGCGGTACTATCCAGGCATATGGATTCTTCCTGATAACTCCGCAAAGTGGTTACACAGGAAAGATAGCAGCGGATGCCGTGTATTCACAAACTTCAACCTTTATCGCAAATGATAATACAGTCTTACTCTATAGCGACGCGGGGTTGACGCTCGTTGATAAGGTTGGGTTTGGAGCAGCATTAGACTATGAGACGGCGGCATATCTGGAGAATCCGTCGGTAAACCAAAGTATTAAAAGAACTCCTGTATGGCAGGACACAAATGATAACAAAATTGATTTTCAGCTAAATACTACCGCAGATCCAGAAAATTCAACCAGTACACTCATGATTCCGCCGTCTGATCTCACAGAAGTAACACCGGTCACAAAACTAACTAATAATTCAACCCCCAGCTATACCTTTTATTCTTCTGAAGCAGGAAATATTACTTATGGCGGTGATTGCTCAAGTGCTACTAAGGCAGCCACAGCGGGTGATAATACTATTACATTCAACGCGCTAGCCGACGGACTGCACAATAACTGTACCATTACTGTGACTAACACAAGTAACAATGGAAGCACTCTCAGTATTTCGTCTTTCACAGTTGATACAACTGACCCGACATTTAAAGCTACGCCCAACCCGCCAGTAGCCGGACCGGGAGTAAAGACAGTAGATATTACAGTCACCTCAAGCGAAGCGCTTGCCAAAGCACAACATAATAACTATGATGGGAAATCTTATGAACTTATGATTACTATGACCGGTGATGGTACTCCCACTACAGTCTATCTTAATCCTGATTCGTCTGATGCTACAGGTAAAACCTTCAAATATACTTACACTATCCAGTCCATTGCTCAAAATGAAACAGTTTCGATTAATGCTAGTGGTGAAGATTTGGCTGGTAATGGTGTCAGTGGTAGTTCATGCGGCACTTTTGAAGTGAACAATCTTTCTCCGGTTGTGCCGAATTCTGCGCCAACGGTAACCCCAGCGGTAGCAACGGTTACAACTAATCCGGGACCGATCATTCAGAATGATCAAGTCGGTTCAAGTTCTGACCAGAGTGAAGTTAAGGCAGATAATACATCAAAGCCAGGTAACTCAAACAACTCGGATGACAATACTAATCAGAAAAAAACAGAGACGAAAGACCAGAAAAATGTCCCGTTATGGGGTATCATATTTCTGCTGATTTTAGCCGGGATAGGCGGTTACCTCTTCTACTCGCAAAGCCCAGATAAACCAAGTAAGGGGAAAACGGTTCGGAAAAAATAATTCTAAAAATAAAAAAGGCCCGTAAAAAGGGTCTTTTTTATTTGTGGCTTTTGCTTGATTTGATTTTACCTATAATTTATAATTTTTCTATGGAAGATAAAAGTAAAAAAACAGAGGAAGAACTTGAAAAGGGGCAAGAACTTTGTCCTAAATGTGGCAATCTAATGATACGGGAGGGCGGAGAACTTATTTGTTCCAGTTGTTCTAAGGACATTGATTTTTTCGGTGATGATGAAGAAATTACAGACGGCCTAAATAAAAAATGAATTTTCTAAATAAAATTTTTTCTGCAAACTATCTTTTTTCTACGAATGAAGAGTTTAAAAACTGGTATATTTACCTGCCGATTTTTGGTAGTATGGTTATCATTGCCTTTCTAGCTAGTCAGTTTTTTAAACATCAGGTGGACTACAGCGCGAAGAAACCTTTTTCCAGACAGTTCTTCTGGATATATCTTTTCTGGGGGCTGACCGGACTGCTTTTTCTTTTTGCTCGTGCTCAATATTTGCCCACATTCGGATCTAGATTTTTTCTCTTTTTAGTACTATCCCTCTTCATTATTTCCAATATTTGGCTGATCATTTATTACAAGAAATACACAAAAAAAGCACAGCTGAAACTTGCTGACAAAAAAAGAAAAGAAAAATGGTTAAGAAAGAGATGAGGGAGAGTTAAAACTGTCAGATTGTTTTTAATAATAGAGTTTGAAAGTCAATTTTTATGTCAGCCAAATTGTATTATTATTTAAACTACACCCCTTCTTCGTAGAGCCGATCGAGTTCTTCTCCGAGTTTAACCATATCTGCGTCGCCATAGCCCGGATAATATTTTTTAAATTCTCGCGGATTATGAATATATTCTAATGCTATGTCGGGACTGATCTTTGGAAGTAACTCCTGCACTTTGGCAAAAATTTCTTCATCAGATATATTTCGTTCAGTTCGTTCAGCCATTTCAGCATTCATATCACCTTTAGCTTGGTTGATAAACTCATCTAAATTTTGATCTTTTACTGCTTTTGCTGCCTGCACATTCTCCTTTAGTTCCTTATTTGCACTTTCGACAGCGGCTCCCATATGCTTGCGCACACCTTCTGATAGATTGAGATCGTATCTTTCTCCATAGTCACTTTCTCCCTCGAGTTTATTATCTTGGATATTTTTTAAATCTTTGACATTTTCTGCATCTTCTTTATGTTGGCTATACATTTCTTCAGGATTTGGTCCCATCTCTGCTCCCATATTATCTCCTTAATTTAAATATATGCATATTATAACTATTTTTATAATTATGTAAACATTGATAGGTAATGTGCGGTCGAGGCTTCGAGCATCTTGGACACTCATACATTAAAATCTATTGTAGCATGTTCAAATCCGGGTAAGCTATTTAAGTATTCAAGCGGTGTCTTCATACCTAAAGACTGGTGC
>JAJYID010000001.1 GCA_021790235.1 bacterium
ACATACAATACGTATCGGCCGCATGAATCTTTGGCCAACAAAACACCACTACAATATTTAAATAGTTTAGAAGGATTTGAAGGTTCAAATTTAGATTTCAGTGTCCTAAATGTCTAGACCCTGCACCTGAGATGCAGACGTTGAAGTACAAGGAAGTAAAAAGAGGCAAGACGACCAGTTTAGTCAGAAATAAAACGGGGTTTGAAGACTATGCGGAGAGCTTATCTAGGTGCTGTTTTAGGTCAAGTAGAGGGGATTGCCCATTTGTAGTATTGTAATAGCGTAGTACTTAGTCTATCTATAAAATTTTTAAACTTTTATATAATCTAAAATAATGTGTGTTAAAATTAAGCTATGTTTAGCAAATTTTTAGCTTTTGTAAAAGAAAATAAATTAATCGAAAAAAATGACAGCGCCCTCATTGGAGTTTCCGGCGGAGCCGACTCTGTAGTTCTTTCTAATCTTTTATTTAGTTTAAAAGATAAGTTGAATCTGAAGCTTGCAATCGCTCATGTAAACTATGGCCTTAGAAAAGAGTCAGACAGCGACCAGAGGTTTGTAGAGAATCTGGCGAAGAAATATGAGATCCCTATTTTTGTAAAAAAAGTGAAGATCCGAGGCAGCAACTTAGAAGAACAAGCTCGAGAAATCCGATATAGTTTTTTCAGTGAAATATCAGAAAAAAGAGGTTTTAATAAGGTTGCAGTTGCTCATCACCAAAATGATCAGGTCGAAACATTTCTCTTCAATATTGCGCGTGGGACAGGGCTCACCGGATTGACTGGAATAAAGCCAAAAAATAATCAAACCATACGGCCGATGCTTTTTGCTTCAAAAGTTGAGATTTTGAAATATGCAAAAGAAAAAGGGTTAAAGTATGTTGAGGATACAACAAATAAAGATCTATCATTTAAACGGAACCTTATCCGCCACAAAGTGATACCAGCTTTAGAAGAAATTAACTCCTCGCTGATCAGAACTGTTTCCAGTGAAATCGAAACGTTAAAAGAAGCAGAAGATATGCTCGAAGAAGAGGCTGAACAGTACTACAAAAAGATGGTCGTGGAAGAAAGGGATTCAGTAAGTTTCGTTGCCCAAGACTTCATTAAACTATCCGCATACTTAAAAGCTATGATCCTGAGAAAGGTTTTTTCTCATCTTACTGAAAATACAAAAGATTTTTACAAAAAAAATACCCGGGAAATCCTTCAACTCATTGATAAAAAAGCCAGTGGCACAAAAAAAATTTCCCTTCCCGGGAAGTTGATTGCCGAAAGGATCTATGATAAGATTACTATCAGAAAAGATTCTAAAAAGCTTTTTAAAGAGCAAAAAATCATCAAGCTAGAGTCAGACAAAACTGTAAACTTCGGTTCATGGAAGCTTTTTTTCGGTAAGAACAAAAAAGAAAAACTAAAAGAAAGCAAATATTTAGTACATTTAAACATTCAAAAAGAACTTAAGCTTTTGGTAAGATGTAGGAAACCGGGTGATAAGATTGCAATAGGCGAAAATCAATCAAAAAGTATCCAAGATCTTTTTGTAGATGTAAAAATTCCGAAAAATGAAAGAGACAGTTATCCGCTGATTGTAAACACTAAAAATGAGATTGTCTGGGTACCCGGCCTTAGATTAAATCCCTTATATAAAGGAGAGAACCAAGGGTATTTTATAAAAGCAAAGAAGGAGAGAAATTGAAAAAGAACAATAGGAATATAGCGATATTTATCATAATTATACTGGTTATAGCCGCAGTTTACTCGTTTTTTATTCCAACAAAAACTACTGAACAGATCGATATCAGCAAAGTTGCTCAGGAAGTGAAGAATAATCAAGTAAAAAAGATAGACCAGGAAGGTACGAAAATCACAATTACCCTAAACGACGGTAAACAGCAGGTTGCTCACTTAAATGATACAGAGCGCATTACCGACATGCTGAAATTTAATGGTGTAAATAACATTGACCCCAGTAAAATCCAAATATCTTCAAACCCATCAAGCTCCAATTCTTTCTGGATTATGCTTTTAGTACAGGTACTTTTACCGGTAGTTTTAATTGGCGGGATATTTTACTTTTTTATCCGCCAGAGTCAAGGTGCCTCAAACCAAGCGATGGGGTTCGGCAAATCAAAACCGCAAGTGTATGATAAAACCAAGCAGAAGGTAATCTTTGGAGATGTGGCCGGCCTTGAAGAAGCCAAAGATGAGCTGGAGGAAATTGTAGAGTTTCTAAAGTATCCTAAAAAGTTCTTAAATCTTGGAGCCAAGATACCTAAAGGTGTTCTGCTCTTCGGCAGTCCCGGAACCGGTAAAACCTTGCTGGCAAGAGCGGTAGCCGGTGAAGCTGATGTACCCTTCTTTTCGATATCGGGTTCTGAGTTTGTTGAGATGTTTGTGGGCGTCGGCGCAAGCAGGGTGCGCGATCTTTTTAACCGCGCCAAGAAAAATGCCCCTTGCATCATTTTTATCGATGAAATAGACGCGGTCGGCAGACAAAGAGGCTCAGGGCTTGGCGGTTCACACGATGAGCGCGAACAAACATTAAATCAAATACTGGTTGAGATGGACGGATTTGAAAAAGGCACAAATGTTATCGTTATGGCTGCCACAAACAGGCCCGATGTCTTGGATCCAGCTTTACTTCGCCCCGGCCGTTTTGACCGCCGAATTGTTCTTGATATGCCGGATTTAAAAGCTCGGGAAGAAATCTTGAAAGTCCATGCCAAAGGCAAACCACTTGCCAAAGGAGCAGATCTTAGCATTATTGCCAAGCAAACCCCAGGTTTTTCAGGTGCTGATCTAGAAAACCTAATGAACGAGGCGGCTATTTTAACTGCCAGACAAAATAGAAAAGAAATTACCTTGGCTGACATCACGGCCGCAACCGAGAAAGTCTTGCTCGGCCCGGAGAGAAAAAGCAGTGTCCTATCAAAAAAGGAAAGGGAAATCACGGCCTATCATGAAGCCGGTCATGCTATTGTCGGTCATCTTCTTCCCCACACTGATTCCATCCACAAAATTTCCATAATTTCGCGCGGTATGGCCGGCGGCTATACATGGAGTCTGCCAAAGGAAGATGTGAAATTATATTCTCGTAGCAAAATGTATGATGAGATCGCCATGTCGCTTGGCGGACGTGCAGCAGAAGAACTTGAATTTAATGAGATGACCACCGGCGCATCCAATGACCTTGAAAAAGCCACCAAAATGGCACGGGACATGGTCGTTAGATACGGCATGAATGATCGCCTCGGCCCTCAAGTCTACGGCCACCGCGAAGAGCAAGTCTTTCTCGGCAAGGAATTGGCCGAGCATGACAAGAATTACTCCGAAGAAACAGCGGCCGCCATTGACAAAGAAACTAACAAGATTATCGTTGAATCTCACAATAAAGCTGCCAATATCTTGAAGAGAAATAAAGCCAAACTAGATCTAATAGCCAAAACCTTAATCGAAAAAGAAACCATCGAAGGTGAAGACTTCGAAAAATTAATGGGTAAAATAGACAAGATAAAAGACTAGTGAAAACCAAGGTTAAAAAATTCTTCTACTACATATGGGATAAAAAGATGACCGTTTCTTCGGCGGCCATCATCCTTGGCACCACTGCTCTCTTGTCAAATATACTTGGTTTATTCCGCGACAGATTAATAGCCGGACACTTCGGCGCCTCTAATCAGACCGACATTTTCTACGCTTCTTTTCGCATTCCCGACCTCATTTTTAATCTTTTGATTTTGGGCGCCTTGTCCAGCGTTTTTATTCCTATTTTCATTGAAAAGTTGACTAAGGAGAAAAAAGATGAGGCCAATCACCTGGCCAGTTCTTTCCTAAACTTCCTGCTCATCTGCACTCTTGTTTTTGGGGTTGTAATCTTCATCCTGGCCCCAAAACTTGTCCCGTTTCTGCTCCCCGGATTTTTTAATCGCAGTATTCACACTAACTACAATGTTTTTCAAACTACGGTCAACTTGGTTAGGCTTATGCTTTTGTCCCCGATCTTCTTTGCCATATCGGGAATATTTAGCGGTATTTTAAATTCCCACAAAAGATTTGTAGCCTATTCACTTGCCCCCATTATTTATAACTTGTCCATAATTTTTGCAATGGTCTTTCTTGTTGACAAGTTCAATCCACAAATATATGCTCCTGCCATCGGCGTTGTTTTAGGAGCCTTGCTGCAAGTCCTTATCCAGCTTCCCTCGACTCTTAGAACCGGCTGGAGATGGCGCCCGACAATTGACTTCAAGCAAGGCGAAATAGCCAGAATGATCAAGATGATGGCACCGCGCACTTTGGCAATAGGCGCCAGCCAGATCAATTTGGTAGTTGATACCATAGTCCTTTCCTATCTTGCCGGTGGGATAAGCGAATTTTATTATGCCAACAATATTCAAACCGTCCCTACGGTTATCTTTGGCATTTCTATCGCTACAGCCATATTTCCAGCCCTTTCTGCTTCCTATACCAAAAAAGATATGGGCGAGTTTATGAACGGCTTTTCCTGGAGCGCAAGGAGAATTTTATTCTTTATGATCCCAGCCACTATTGGCATCATAGTTCTGCGCGCTCAGATAATTCGTTTAATCTTTGGCATTGGCAACTTTGACTGGTCTGCTACTTACTGGACTACCAAGACCCTTCTCTTTTTCTCTTTCGGCCTTATTGCCCAAGGGCTGATACCGCTGCTTTTAAAAGCATTTTACGCCATCCATGACACCAAAACCCCATTTTTCATCGCCATCGTGGTAATGGTGATTAATGCAGTTTTGTCAATCACTCTTCCCTTCATTCCCTCGCTTGGACTAGGCGTTGCCGGTGTGGCCTTGGCATTTTCCATCGCCGGCATCGTGAATGCTGTTTTGCTTGCTATCTGGCTGCATGACAAACTGGGCATTCTGGATCCGAATCACAGAATATTTGAGTCAACAACCCGCCTAATTATCGCCTCTGTTTTTATGGGTATTGTCATTCATTATTCCCTATACCTTTTTGACATCGTCACAAACACCTCTAAGGTAGTAGGACTTTTTGCCCAGACATCAGGGGCAATTGTTCTAGGGACCATTACATACTTTGGTCTTGCTTGGCTCTTTCAGTGTGAAGAGATCAAATTTGTCCTCGAAAAAATCCGGCGATAAATTTCACAGCTTCTAAAACTTAAATAAATCAAAATTGGCAATCTGCTCTTGATCGACCATCACTTTATATGAACCTCGAAAAAATACCCGTTTTTTGCTATAATTTACATCTATGGATCAGGAGAAAATCAGAAATTTTTGTATCATTGCCCATATCGATCATGGCAAATCCACCTTGGCTGATCGCTTTTTGGAAGTGACCGGTACTATCGAAAAACGCCAGATGAAGGAACAGCTGCTTGACACTATGGAGCTGGAGCGCGAACGCGGTATTACGATCAAGCTTCAGCCAGCTAGGATGAAGTATAAAGATCATGTTTTAAATCTTATTGATACGCCTGGACATGTCGATTTTTCCTACGAAGTTTCCCGCTCCCTTTCGGCGGTGGATGGTGCCATTTTAGTAGTCGATGCTTCCCAAGGTATTGAAGCCCAGACTTTAACCACCTTGACTATGGCAATAGACCAAGGTCTGGAAATCATTCCGGTTGTCAATAAAATCGATCTTCCTCATGCAGAACCCAAAAAAGTAGCCAAAGAGATCATAGATTTACTTGGCATAAAAGAAGAGGAAATAATTTTTGCTTCCGGCAAAACCGGTGAAGGAGTTGAGAAAATCTTAGACGCCGTAATTGAAAAAATCCCCTCTCCGAGAGGCAATCCGGCCAAAAATACAAAGGCACTCATATTTGATTCATTATTTGACAGCTATCGTGGAGTGATTATCTATGTGCGGATTTTCGACGGGCAAATCAAAAAGGGCGAAAAAATTAAGATGATGGCCACAGGCACTGAGGGCGAAGCTTTGGAAATCGGCTATTTGAAACCTGATTTCAGCGCTCAAAAAGAGCTAAGCTGCGGTGAGATAGGCTACATTGTCACCGGCCTGAAAAATGTAGCAGAAGCTCGCGTCGGCGATACCGTTACTCTTGCCCCTAATCCGACAAATGAACCCCTGCCCGGCTATAAAAAGATTACTCCTTTTGTCTTTACCGGCCTCTTTACCGTCTCCGGTGAGGATTATCAAACTCTCCGTGAGGCCTTAGCAAAACTGCAACTGTCTGACTCATCTCTTGTTTATGAACCGGAAAACTCAGCTTCGCTTGGCTTTGGCTTTCGCTGCGGATTTTTGGGATTGCTTCACATGGAGATTGTCAAAGAAAGGCTTGAGCGGGAATTTAATCTGGACCTGATAGTGACGACACCAAGCGTGTCTTATGACATTACCAAGACAAGCGGAGAAGATATGCTGATTAAAAATCCGTCCGAAATACCGGATAGGTCCGAAATTGCCGAAATTCGTGAACCGTGGCTGAAGCTTGAGGTTGTCACCCCCAAAGAATATGTCGGTAAAATCATGGAGCTAACCCAAAACAGGCGCGGATTTATGAAAAATCTAAGCTATCTGGAAGAAAGCACTGCCCTTATCACTTTTGAAGCGCCGCTTTCGTCTATCGTCACCGACTATTATGACGACCTAAAAAGCGTATCAAGTGGATATGCCTCCCTTGGCTATGAAATGATAGGTTTTAGAGCTTCGGAGCTTGTGAAAATGGATATTTTAATCTCGGGAGAAACTATGGATACTCTTTCCGTAATCGTCCACAAAGACGAGGCCCATACTCAAGGCCAAAAAATGGTTAAAAAATTAAAGGACTTGATCCCCAAACAAGCATTTAAAGTCACTCTCCAAGCTGCCATCGGTGGGAAAATAATTGCCCGCGAAGACATTACCCCATATCGAAAAGATGTAACCGCCAAACTATACGGCGGTGATGTCACCAGAAAGAGAAAGCTGCTTGAAAAACAGAAAAAAGGTAAGAAGAAAATGGCCCAAATCGGTAGAGTCTCTATTCCCGGTGATGTTTTTGTAAAGCTTTTAAAAAAATAATAGAATTGGATTATGGAAGAAGAATATGCATTCAAATATTGCCCGGTTTGCGGCACGAAGTCATTAACCGACGGGAAAATAGACGGCCTAAAATGTACTTCATGCAATTTTGATTTCTTTTTGAATCCAAAGCCAGCATCAGTTGGTATCATCTTTAATACAAGGGGAGAAATTTTGTTGACCCAAAGAGACATAGAGCCCTTTAAGGGATATTGGGATTTTCCGAGCGGATTTATAAAAAAGGGAGAAACTGCAGAAGAAGCGCTAAGAAGGGAGCTAAAGGAAGAGTTGGATGTCGAACCGTTGATTCGAGAGTCTTTTTGCTCGGCCTCCGATGATTACCTATACAAAGGCTTGTTATATACCGCGTTAGATTTTGCTTTTATATGCACATTTAAAGGAGAGCTAAGATCTCAAGCTGAAATATCTGATTTTAGTTTCTTTTCAAAAGACAACCTTCCCGAGAAGATATCACCCCATCACATGCAATTCATAGAAAAACTTCTTGAGTCTAAAAGGCTGGCTTAGATATTCAAATTGAACTCTTTCTCAAAATAAGCCATAATCTTTATTATGGCAGTTTTGTTTACTATCTTCACTTTCTTCTCAACCCTCTTAGGCGGGCTGGCCAGTATCAAGTATAAAGATAAAATTCACTTGATTCTCGGCTTCACCGCCGGAGTAATTCTTGGGCTCGTTGCTTTCGACATTTTGCCTGAGATTTTTAGCCTAACTATGAAGACATCGATCAATCCCAAAATACCGATGATTGCCCTTGTCATCGGCTTTCTGATCTTCCATATTCTCGAGAAAACCCTCCTGATCCATCACGCACAAGAAGAAAACTATCCTACACATCACCACCCATCAGTTGGTATTATGTCTTCGCTTGCGTTAATCGGTCATTCTTTTTTTGACGGCATTGGGATTGGGCTCGGCTTTCAGGTTTCGCCTGCGATCGGCATCTTGGTGGCTATCGCCGTTATCGGACATGACTTTGCCGACGGTTTAAATACCGGTTCTTTAATGATCATAAACAAAAATAGCACAAAAAGAACCGTCAACTTCATCTTTGCAGATGCATTTGCACCGATTGTAGGAGCTGCTTCAACTCTTCTCTTTCACCTCCCAGATAGATATCTGGTCATATATCTCGGTTTTTTTACCGGCTTCCTGCTCTATATCGGTCTTGAAGACATTTTGCCAGAGGCCCATTCGAAAGCTTTTTCCTTGAAAACAGTGTACATGACCATTTTTGGATCCATTTTTATATATCTCATTACTCTCTTTACTCCATAGAATTATTTTGATAATTTTAGAGACTATGCTAAAATTACTTTAGATAAATCAAGGAGAAACTTAATGTCAAAAGTACTGATTATCGGGCCAGATCAAACCACTATCAAGTTATACCAAGCTGCAATCACTTTTCAGGGGTTGGAGACAATCACAACCTCTAGTGTAGGAAGTGCTTTGGGGATGATTCAACAGAAACCTAATTTAATTCTATTAGACATTACTACACCGGATATTAAAGATATTAACCTAATCAAGGAAATCCAAGAAAAAGACAATGTTCCTTTAATAATTGTTGCGGATATCAAAAAACATCACGCTTTAAGCGAACATTCCATAGAGGGCGTGTGCGAATATCTTTCGAAGTCTAATACCTCGGTTGGTGAAATTATAAAAAAGGTTAGGAAAGTTATCGATCAGGGTAAATGTTGAAAAGGTTTTATGGAACTATGAAACAGCCTTAGGGCTGTTTTTTGTTATAAGCCAGGAGTTGCCTCGGCTGCCATAGTGAGTTTTAACCAGAGAGTATCTGCCCTGCAATTTTGTGCCGTTTAGAATAAACTCAACTACTTTAGCGTCTCTTTTGAAAAGTTCAAATGTGCCCTGATCCCATATTTTGACCGTTCCGGCTCCATAGTTGCCCTCCGGAATCACCCCTGCAAAATCAATGTAACTAACCGGATGATCCTCAACTTCAAGCGCCAGTTTCTTGGTACCAATTTTTTCCGGCATTCCTTTGGGGACAGCCCAGCTTTTTAATACAATTTCTTTTGAGTTCGGTTCTGCCGGCATTTCCAACCTGAAATCATAATGCAGACGAGAGGCATTGTGTTCCTGAACAACAAAACGATTCTCACCCTTTTGCTCGACATTTGCTTCCGGCTCGGGTGTGGCACTGAAATTTCTCTTTTTTTCGTACTTTTCTAAAATCATCATCTTAAATCTTTAATTCTCAATTCTAATCAGTTACTAATTTAAAAAATCTAAATTTTAATCATTTGGCATTTAATTTATTAGAAATTGGATATTGCTGAAAAGTTATTTAAAATCAAGGGCATTTTTTGATATTTTTCAATTCTTCTAAGATATATTGCCAATTCAGGTTATCAAACCATGCATCAATATAGTTTTTTCTTTTCGTCCCAAAGTCTATAAAATATGCGTGTTCATAAACATCTAGGGCCAAAATCGGCTTTGCATTCCAAACTCCTCCGTGCGAATGCCAGTCACCAAGTCCATTATAAAGCCTTTTTTCGTCAAAATCATAGTAGAGAACTGCCCAGCCGCGTGATGCCATGCCTAAACCATAAAATCTCTCCTGCCAATTTTCAAAACTACCAAAATTTTTGGCTAATATCTTTCTCATTTCATCAGGCACTGCGCCATCACCGCCAAGACCCAGGAAATAGATTTCGTGCAGCTTTACCCCATTTAGAGCAAAGCTTTCCTCAAGCTTCAGTTCTCGAAAATAATCGTATGTGGCATTGGGCAACGCCTCAAACCCATCTTCCGCCTTGTTGCGAATTGCATTTACCTTACTCACATATCCTTTATAGAGCACTTCAAAATGCTCGGCAATTTGCTCATGAGAAATCCCTTTTAGTTTTTTATAAGGCAGCTCGATGGCTTCAAACCTTCCCATTTTATCCTCCTTTGTTTCAATTTTAATCTTAAAGAAATTGTAATCATTATTAATGTTTACAATTGCATGGATCTCACACCCTCTTCTGTCATCTCGAGCGATTGCTTGAGGACAAGTCAAGAGACCTCTTAATCCATTTGAAGTTCAAGAAAAAGAGATTCCTACGCTCGTAGTCTGCCCTGAGCGTAGCTGAACGGGACCGAAATGACAAGCAGATAGAGTTTTAGAAGCACATTTAATAAATATCCAAATTTTATTGAATTACTTGTGCTGTTCAAGCCATAACTTTAGTGTATCTTCTTTCTGAAAACCAACGACTCTCGCCTGATCTTTTTGGGAAATAAAAGTCGGAGTACCTTCAATGTTGTATTGTTTAGCATAGTCCGGATGATCCAAGATATTCATCGGTTTAACCCTGTAGCCTTGTTTTGAAAGGTCGGTTAACACCGATTTTTCATCTTGGCAATGTGAACAGTTCGGCGAATAGAAATACATCACTATAGCATTTTGATCAAAATATGGCTCGTTGTCACCAATAGTGGTTGTATTTTGAGGTTGAACCGGGCTTTCTTTAAATTTCACATAGCCGATAAAGCCGATAAGGCCAACGACCAGAACCCCTATAATGATGTATGGAATAAACTTTTTCATTGTTTGCAGGTTAAGTAGGAATTAGTAATTAGTTGATTGGAATCCCGCCTCATTACCTAGCCCATAATATCCTAATTGCCTCACACATACCACCTAAATATTATCACACCCAAAACAATCATTATCAAACCCATTATCAGCTTCATGTGATTTTTTTCCCGCTCCTGCCAGTCCATCATTTTCATAGCTACCTTCGGATTTGCCGTAACTATATAAATAATTATGAGAGGCGTAACAAACATTAGGTTATACAAAAGCAGGTATAAAAATCCCTGAATGTATGTAGATTTCTGCGAAAGCAAGCCAAGAGTTGCCACATAAATGCCACCGGCACAAGGAAAACCGGAGATCCCGACCAAGACTCCCACAACTGCAGCAGCCGGCCAAGAAGCTTTGTGTGCCCATTTTAGGATTAGTTGTCTTGATTTATAGGGAATTTTTGTTGAAAAACGGCTGTTTGGGAAAAAGTAATCTTTAATGGAAAGAAGGCCGACAACGACAATTATGATTGCACCAATAAAGGTTATTAGGTGTGGTACTCCGAAGAAGAATATGACCCTAATGAGCCCAAGGCCGATCAAAAGGTACAAAAGGTAAATTGATAGGATGTAAGCCAAGCTTATCTGAAAAATTTTGATCTTTTCCTTTTTCATGGTGATGAGCATGGAAAGGAAAATCAAAAAGATCCCGATTGCGCACGGATTGAAACTATCTATAAGCCCATTTACGATAACCAGCGGCAGCATTCCCATTAATCAAGATTAAGCCAGATTCAATATTTTTTCAAGAAAAAGCACTGGTATCGGCATTGGTGGAAATAGTCACCGAAGCTGCCTGCACCCATGGAACTGAAATGAAACCCAGACAAAGAATAAATCCAAAAATGATTAATAAAAGTTTTTTCATGCCCCTCCTTTAAAGTATTAAAGCAAAATAATGAGAATAAAAAAACTCATTTTTGAACTTAAAACACCCTTTGATACAATCGCAGAGTGTTCTAATAGTTCTCTATGGCTCCCGGTAGTGGACGATGTTAGAACGGTTTTCACTAAATTAGAGGAGTATGTTTATATCCCGTCACTTTAATCTACTCTATAACATCTTTATTATCTGTAAGAATAATCACACCAGTATTATCAAAATAGGGTGTCTTTAATGCTTCTTCCCAAGTCCATTTGTGATAACTCGCTTGTATCATTTTTGCAATATCGCCGTGGGTAGCAAGTAGGATATTCTTATCGGGATATTCCTTACTAAGTTTTTCGAGTAATTTTTTGCCTCGCTTCAACAATTCTGGGAAAACTTCACCTTCTTCTAAAAAATAATTTATTTTATCACCTTTATAAACCTTCTTTGCCAATATTGGAATATCCGCAACAGGTTTCCCTGTAAAAATTCCAAAATCTCTTTCAATCAACAAATCTTCTTTTATTGGTTCAGGAAAGTCAGCAACTTGTGAAATTATTTGTGCAGTTTCGAAAGCCCTTTTTAGAGGAGAAGCAAAAACAACATCTATATTTTCACCTTTCAGTTTCAATCCGGTAGTTTTTGCCTGTTCTCTGCCTAACTCGGTCAGCGGTTTATCTCTGTGACCATTTAGAATTCCGTTAGCATTGTCTTCATCTTGTCCGTGTCTCACAATAAATATTTTCATAAACAAATTTTACCACAATTTTAACGGTTCTAACTCACGACTTGGGGTATAAAAATAATGGCTTTATTTAGCCATTAAATTTTTGGCTCCCGGGGTCGGATTCGAACCGACGACCAATTGGTTAACAGCCAACTGCTCTACCACTGAGCTACCCGGGATTAAATTTTGAAGTACAAATACTGGAATATTATAGCGAAAATAGCGCAAAAAATCAATTCTAAAAGATTTTGGGCTGCCTAACATAAAGCCAGGCAGCCCTTGGTGTTTCATTTCGAAACCTCCTGTTCGATTTCGGCAAAAAGGGCCCGAATCTCCTCAACTGTGTAACTGGCAAGAAGTTTAATTAATCTGTAACCGGGTTTTTGCATTCTCTTAAACTTGCCTTCCGTCCTTGCTAGAAGAAATTGATAGGCATAATCCTCAACCGTTAAGGAATCTTCGGTCGGTATTGGTGCATTCTCACACCCAATGTAGAACATCTTTCTCCCTTCTATCGGTTTACTTTGGCATACTCTTCATTAAGGATTACCGCAAGACGTAAACTACTACCTCGATCATGAATGTATTTTGCAGACAAATCTGCAATTCTTATTAGCTGCTCAGCTTCACTCCCGGATTTTTGATAATCCCGAATGGCTTGTCTCAATTCACGTTCGATTTCCTTCAACCTTTCTTCCACCTCCGATATAGCATTCCCCCTAATTTTTAATGGCCCATGGCAAAATGCGTTCATCTCTTCTCCCTTCTTCCGAAATCTTTCCAAGGTACAAAAATGTCCAGCAAACGCAAATAGCTACTTTTTTGAAATAAAAAATAGCCCCGCTTTGCAGGACTCTTACTTTTGATTCAACAAATAGAAACCCGCAAAGCTAAGCCTTGAAGGTAAACCAGTATTTTGTTTGAATCATTTTTCTTTTCACGAAAGTTATTATAATACAAACATAAAATCTTTACAATATTTTTTTCGAATACTGCTACACTAGACTGGTTTAGTGTAGCACGCATTACATTTTTAAAAATTTAGGTTTGAGATTTGGTTTCATGTCTGCCGCGAAACAAGGAAATTGTTACTTGAAAATTGAAAATTTTTAATGCGGGTATTTGTCCGGAGAATCGTACTTAGAAACCCAGAAATTTTTCTTGATGAGATTGCCGGCAGTATCATAGATAAACCTGTAAAAAGTGGCTGTAAAAGATTTGGGGCCACGCACGTCTTGCTCAGTGATGGTCGGTGTTATCCCTTCTACTGTAGGTGAAACCCCCTGGGTTCCATCTGCATTCCCGGCAAATTTGATTGATCCCGGTTTCTTGGTACCGTAAAAATCAAAATAAAGTTTGTTGTCCAAAATCCGGGTTTGAATCAGGATATAGCCAGGGGTATCATTTTTGAAAATTAAATCTGGCGACGGCAGGTAGATTGTTGCATCTACGCCATAAGGCTTGTAATAACCTACTGGATAAGCATGGGCGGCACGCTCTAGGATGGGCAGCCCGGCATTCAAGGCGGCTCGAAAAGCAGTTGTGGATACCTGGCAAAGCCCGCCGCCGTACTCCGGCACCGTTTTGTCTTTCAAAATAACCAGTTCCGGCAGATAACCGGTTGAAGCATCAACATTTCCCAGGGTATCGTCAAAAGAGAAATCTTCGCCTGGCTTAATCAAAACCCCATTGAATCTGGCTGCTCCAACATCAATATTATGAATTCTGTTTGATGGTGAACCGGAGAAGTCCGTCCAGCCAGTCGATACCAGTTCTTTAATACCTAATTTATCAAGGTTGTCACCGGTAACATCCGGCCTGGTTACCACAGTCGGAATATCTATATTATTGTCCCCTCCTTCTAAGGCCTGCCTAATGTCACCAACCAAGTCGTCAACCTCTACTTTTTCGCCATTTACGCTAGGCACAACAACCATAAGCTTATCCCCATCCATAGCAAGCTTCGCATTTTGCGGGGATTTATTAATATTATTAGAAAAAGATATTACCCAGCTATTAATCGCATCATCTCTAAATGCCAATCGAACCATTTGATCCAAACTTGAAAAAATCTGAGAGAAGTTTGTTTTATATGCCAAAGATTCACCACTTTCTGTTTTGAAACCCATAAAACCAGTTATATCATCATCACTTAAAGTATAGTCCACTCCATCGCCCTTTAAGCTTATTTTGCGGGTAAGAGCATCCTGAATTTGATTCCTTACCAAGTTTATATCATCTTCTGTAACACTTGGTTTTATCACCGCAACTTTTAAACTAAACTGGTTCTGAAACCTACCTAAACCGTTTTCTATCATTTCAATATTCTCTCCTAAAAGAACCCGCCTGCCCAAATGTTCTTTTTGAACTTTAATCTTACCATCTTGCATGGAAATGCCAGCCTCGTCAACTTCCTGATTTTCTTTTTGAGTAGCATTGAAGAGAGCTCCCGTTAATTTATCTTGATCAACTTTAACTACTGCGGGAATATTCTCGTGATACTCCTTGATAGGGTTTAGGCTATTATTTCTGCCTATTTGGAAAGCATTATCTGCGCTCTTTTGAATATCATAGCTCACACCCAGACTGTCTTGAGAGTATTTATATTGGTTTTGGCCACTCAAAACAATATTATCCGGTAAACCTTTTATTTTTTTTGAAAGACTTTTTGCCGCTTCTGCTCTTGTTTCCCCGCCAAGATCGACACCCGCGACCTTTACACCAGGGTAAATTCTGTTTTCATACTTTGCGGAGTTAAAAAATAGAGTTCCAACATAAATAAAAGCTAAGACAAACAAAGCAATGTAAACATACATCACTATCTGTTTGCTTGATAATTTATTATATTTCTTTGCCAAATTATTCTTCCTTTAAAACTTCGTTAAGTACCTCTTTAGCTAAAGACTCTTGATCCTGAAGTTCAGTATGTTCATCCTTAATTTCAATAAAAAGATTATCGCCTACTTCTACTCTTCCCGGTAGCATATCTTGAGGGATTTCAAAACTTCGCCCATCGCTTTTCAATGTTGCAGAGCTACCGTCAATACTTTCTAAGATAACTTTTGCTTTTTTCATTATATTCATGTTCATAATATCACTTTAAGATACTGTTCGTAAACGCTAAGCGCTTTACCAGGCTAAAAAAGGACCCGAAACCGGGCCCTTTTACTGGTTGCAAAACAAACCCTAGAACATTAAGCTTACCAAAAGGAGAGCCACAATGTTTAAAATCTTAATCATTGGATTAATAGCCGGTCCTGCAGTATCTTTGTAAGGATCTCCAACTGTATCCCCGGTCACAGCAGCCTGATGAGCCAACGATCCCTTGCCGCCAAAGTTTCCGTCTTCTATGTATTTTTTGGCATTGTCCCATGCCCCACCGCCTGAAGTCATACTTATTGCTACGAAAATTCCGGTAATAATAGAGCCTACCAGCAAACCGCCGATCATTTTCGGCGCCACTTCATCACCTAGTGATTTACCGATAAGAACTATGAAAATAGGCGCAACCACAGGGAGAAGTGCCGGTACAATCATTTGTTTGATAGCAGACTTTGTCACAATATCGACGCATTTTCCATATTCAGGCTTGCTTTTACCGGTCATAATACCTTTAATCTCTTTGAACTGTCTCCGCACTTCCGTCACTACAGCGCCAGCGGCTTTCCCGACAGCTTCCATAGAAAGAGCAGCAAAAATATAAGGCAGAAGTCCGCCAAGGAATAGTCCGACCAAAACATAAGGGTCAGAAATAGTAAAGTCTATATTTACTCCACCGGCTTTTATAAGCTCTTCAGTGAAGGCAGAGAAAAGAACTATCGCTGCCAACCCGGCAGAAGCTATAGCGTAACCTTTAGTTACAGCCTTGGTTGTATTACCGACAGCATCTAAAGGATCAGTGATTGCCCTAACCTTAGCAGGAAGCTCGGCCATCTCTGCTATTCCACCTGCATTATCTGTAATAGGTCCATATGAATCAATAGTTATAATAATTCCAGCCATCGAGAGCATACTCATAACTGCCACAGCCACACCGTAGATATTGGCTAAACTGAAGGAGATAATAATAGCCACACCTATCAAAAGAACAGGGAGAACAGTGGATTTCATACTAACGGCTAAACCGGTAATAATATTTGTACCATGACCATTCTCAGAAGATGCGGCAATAGACCTGACTGGCTTATACTTAGTTGAAGTGAAATATTCGGTAATTAACACCATACCTGCAGTCACTGCCAAACCAACTAATGAAGCAAGGAATAGATTTTCAGGCGTATATAAACCATTCCCGGCCATCAGCTTTTGGGTAACAAAATAAAACATTAATGCTGAAATGCCGGCAGAAACTATTAAACCCTTATAAAGTGCGCCCATGATATTTTTGCTATTACCTAACTTGATGAAAAATGAACCAATAATAGAGGCAATAATGGAAACTCCGCCGATAACAAGCGGGAAATAAACAGCATTTTGGAAATCACCAAATACAAGTGTGCCGAGAAGAATTGCCGCCACCGCTGTAACTGCGTAAGTTTCGAAAAGGTCCGCCGCCATACCGGCACAGTCACCAACATTATCACCTACGTTATCCGCGATAACGGCAGGATTTCTGGGATCGTCTTCCGGAATACCTGCTTCAACTTTACCGACAAGATCAGCCCCTACATCAGCCCCTTTGGTATAAATACCGCCGCCAAGTCTGGCAAAAACTGAGATTAAGGACCCTCCAAAGCCAAGACCCACGAGAGCTTTTGCATCATGCGTAACCATCCAAAAAAGCGTAATAACAAGAAGCGCGAGCCCGACTACTAGAAATCCGGTTACAGCCCCGCCTTTCACGGCCACCTCTAGGGCTTCTTTCATACCTTTCTTAGCCGCCTCAGTCGTTCTGACATTAGCTCTTACCGAGATATTCATACCAATGTAACCAGCCAGAGCAGAAGCCGCAGCGCCGATTAAAAATCCGAAGGCAGTGTTTACCCCTAAGGTGAAAAGAAGAACCCCAAAGACAACTACCGCTACTAAAAAGATGGTTTTGTATTGCCTATTTAAATATGCTTTCGCACCTTCCTGGATCGCGGATGCGATTTCCTTCATCTTTTCATTTCCCTCGTCTTTGCTTAAAATCCATTTAATAAGGTACACACCGTATAAAATACTGATCACTGAAGCACCAAGCGCAAACAGAAGATAACTGTTCATTCCTTCTTTTCTCCTTTCAGAAAATATATAAATTTATTTTGTATTTAAAAAAAGCTTTCCCTTTCGAAAACCCTCGTGAATTTATCCTAGCACAAACTCAAAGAAGATTCCAGACTATTTTTTCGGCCGGTGCTGACGGGCCAGCATAAAAGACAGGGCCACTATGATTCCAACGGTTATGATAAAAAGGATCACGGCATCTTTAGGCTTCAATCTAGTTGAAAAAATAGCCACAAAACCGAGAAGGACAGTTACATAATAAATGAAAGTGACTGCCTTTCTTTCTGTAAATCCAAGGTCAAGCAGCCGGTGATGAAGATGGCCCCGATCTGCCACAAAGATTTTTTGGCCGTTTTTAGTACGGCGAACTATAGCAAAAATGGTATCAAAAATAGGAATAGCTAATATCATAACCGGCGCCAAGATGACAAATGTGGCTGCAACTTTGGTCACTCCGAGGATAGCCAAACCGGCAAGAGAAAAACCTAAGAATTGAGATCCAGTATCTCCGATAAACATTTTTTTCTTCTTAGCAAAATTATGGGGCAAAAATCCAACCGTAGCCGCAGCCAATATGAATGCTATGGCAGCTACATCTCCTCTGCCTTGCCCTAGAGCCACTATCCCAAGCACCACAGCCACGATTGCTCCCACTCCACCAGATAGACCATCTAAACCATCAATTAAATTTATGGCATTAGTAATGCCAAGAAGCCACATGAAAGTGAGAGGTATGGACAATATACCTATATGGATTATACTGTCATGTCCCGTTACAAACTCAATTGTCAGCCCTAGATACATCGCAAGACCGGTTGCAATTATTTGTCCGAGAAGCTTATACCGGGCTCGAATATCGAAAATATCATCAATAAGCCCCATAAAAAACATAAGAGTCGCCCCGACATAGAAACCAAGGAACTCCCCGTGCGAGCCCACAAACAATAAAGAAGCTAAAATAACCGTAATAAAAATAGCTATTCCCCCACCCTCCGGAATAGCCTCCTTATGAACCTTCCTTTCGCTCGGTGCTGCCAAAACATTGAAACGTATCAGAGCTTTTCTGACAGCAATACAAAGAAGATAGCTAAGCACAAAACTAAAAACCAAAACTTCTATCATGTAAGAGTTATTATACTACTTTTATGCTTATTTTACCACAGCAAACTTACGAGTAAATCTTGCAAATCTTCATTCATATCTCTAAAGGAATTTCCGAGTAGTTAATCTTTCAATGTGTCAGGTATAAATTACCCAAAGTTAAGGATAAGTATGAAGATATGTATTGGCATCCTTGGCTGTCGCTGCCAGTTTGACCCGAAAATTATGGATACCCGGCTGAACATTATACGTGAGAGTTATCTGTTTATCAGCATCTTTTAGAATATCGCCAACGTTCAAAGGAAGAGACGTCAGGTTTGAAACCCCTTGGGAATTATTGCTAGCGGTCAGAACTACCTCATGCGCGTCGTTATCACTAGAGTTTCTGATCGTAAAATCAACCGATAATTTATGCGCTTGATAATCAGCATAACTTGCCCAATAAGCCCTGGAAAGGATTAAAGCCAGGTGCAGGTCGAGCGGCTGAATCGGAATGTCTGCCAACGAATTAACTGTCCGGACATCGCTAGGATAGTAGAAGTCACCATCATCCGGATCAATGTTATCAAAACTGCTCAAGGTCTGTCTTTTCCCACCTTTCATAAGCCAGATATCAGACGATCCTTTTTTCTGAAGTAAGATATTATCATGTGTATTTAGCCAATTAATATCAGGTACCACCCTGCCAGAAGGGATCATGTCAACTATGCCTTGATCAATATCAATAATATTTTTCGCCTGTAAATTTCTTGATTGTAAAGTTTGAAGATTTGGTAAATGACGTTTTTTGTTACATTCAACAACATATACATCTAATGTACCTATTGGCCTTAATAATTGCTCATTCCATACCATGGGCGTTCCTGTGGAGATCTGGTTAACTTCGGCATCTGTTAAAACTCTAACATCAGAGGAGTAATAGAAATCCCCGTCATTCGGATCGATCTGATCATATGTGAATAAGTATCTTTTCTGCCCTGCTTTCATAACATATGTCCAATCTTTGGAAACTCCTCTAATTAAGATGCCATCAGCTGTATTCGACCATGTTATACTAGGCACACCTCTTCCTGTAGCCATTGTGTCTACAGCTCCTTGTGGAATATCATGTATAACCTCAGGTTTAAAGCCCCTAGATTGCAAAGTTTCAAGGTTAGGGACTAAACGTTTTTTATTTCTATCCATGAGATATACAGCTAGAGATGATGATCCACGTGCTAGTTGGCCATTAAGATATAGAGCAGGACCAAAGGGTATACTGTTAAATTCTGTTTGTGAAATAACTCTTATATCAGAAGGGTAATAGAAATCCCCATCACCCGAATCGATCTGATCAAAGTTAAAGAGGTATCGTTTGAACCCATGACTCATTAGAAAAATAGCATTATCTGAAGAAGTTTTTATCAACACATAATCTGCCATATCTGACCATGTAATGCTTGGGACTCCCCTACCAATAGGATATCCATTTAAAATACTATCAGAAACATCCTTTATATTACCCCCAAATTCATTATCCAAGTAATCTAGAGTTTCAGGGTTAGGTATCAATCTCTTTTTGCCACGTTCTATAAAATAAACTGCTAGGCCAGAACCTCTACATCGGTCATGTTCATTACACTGAGTTACTGTAGGTGCCACAAAAACCGAATATATAAAGTGAATATCGGAATACATGGTGACATCTCTTGTATCTTTACACCACCTGCCACATGACCAATTCATTTCCGTAACTTTGAAAGAATTCGGAGAATATACCTGTTCCACAAATGCTACATGACCAGTACCTCCTCCTACATCTGATCCCCAGACAGCAACTGAACCATTTTTCGGCACCGACCCTGTCACCATTCCGTGCTTCGCGGCATAACCAAGCCACTGCCAAGCATCACCATCTACTTTTAACTCTTCATTGGAATGGACTTCATGCCATCTGGCATATACCCAATCTGTACAGAAGCCACCATACCCAACCCAAGAAAGTCGAGTAGGAATTTCAAGAATGTTTTTATTTAATGGAGCTAGACAAAATGGGATAATCAATACCCATAAGACTATCACCAAAAACAGATGCCCTTTTAGAAAACGTAATAACCCTGAGGCTCTTTGCGATACTTTACCACTAAAAAATATTTTTCCTGCTTTCATACAGAAAAAATAATATCATAATAAAGCTTATGCTATCAAGGACTTTTTAAGTTTGGCAAAGCTAAAAGAATCCCTAAAAATCCAAAAATCGTTAGTGACATTTGGGGAAACTGGAGGGTATCTGTGAAAATACTCTGCACCAAAAAGGCAAAAAACGCTGTAGTAATCCCTAACGCTAACATCTTTAAAAACTTATCATTCATACGCTCATAAATTATAAGTCCGGAATATAAACCTGCTAAAGCAAAAAAGACAAATGCAATGATGCCAACTATTCCTTGCTCTATTAAAATCTGTAAAAACTGATTATCGGTGTTTTGTATTGGCACGGCCCCTCCTTGAATACCTTCCATATAAACCATAGATGGGTTGATCTTAAAAGCTACTTCTCCGCCATACATTCCCGGACCGACTCCAAAAATTATATGATGGGGGAGAATATGGAAAACGTTATGCAGAGTCCAGGCTCTGCCGGAAACAGAGGAAATAGCATTATACCGGCTATCAAAGATATCAGTAAGACGATAAAAATAACTTTTTGGGATCACAAGAAGAGAGAATATGGAAAGCGGAATAAACCCCAAAATATACTTCGGCTTATAGATAAAAAAGAAAAAACCCGCGCCCAGTGCCAATCCTATCCAGCCGCTTCTCGAGAAAGTCAGAACTAAAGCGGCTATAGTAACACCGAAGAGCGGCAAAAATAAAAGTTTATTTCTGAGACGCTTTAACCCAAAAAATATTCCAAGAGCTATAAAGAAAAAGATATCAAGATAACCGGATAAGATTATCGGGTTATCGAGTGTCGAGAAAACTCTGGTTTTTATAAGTTCAAAGCCTTCAATCCACTGAGGCGTCTGGACACCCGACACTAACTGGCCAATTCCTATTAGCGCAACGATAAAGACAATGGATAAGTTGAAAATCAGGAAAACCTTTAGTTGCCTTTTTGTCTGAAAGATTGTCCGGCCGATATAGAAAATAGTAAAATATGAGAGCCAAATAAAGCTTTCGTAATATACATTTTTTACCTGCCCGTAAGTTACAACGCTGGCAACAGAAGAAACTAAAATACTGAAAATCACAAAAATTATCCCAAAATCAGCTAAGGTAAAGCACGCGTTTTTCGTCCCTTTCCTGACAAAAAGCAAAACGGCGATCAAAACTAGGACTACAGGCACAAGGAATGTATAAAAATGCGAAGGAAAGGCATTTTTTAGCCAACTTTTGAAGGGTGTAAAGATAAATATGAAAAAGAAAAGAGAGAGCGTCAGCTTGTCTAGAATTTCGGACTGAACTTGGGGCCTTAACCGATCAAACCCAGATGATATAGCATTAAAAAATCTGCTATTTCTCCAAAGTTCCAGATGATTCAGCCGGCTGGCCTTGAAATATTCTCTTTGCTTAAAAATGAAGCTATTTTCACAGAAAAAAGAAAGCTTCCGCATAAAAGAAGCAAACTTACTGCTTGCATAGATATTTTGAAAATTCGCTTTCATTAGTTAATTTTCATTACGGTTGTCTCAAGTTCGTAAGTGGACCTAAGCCAAACCTTTTCGCCCAAAGACACTCTCTGATTATCAAAATATGCCCCGTCATTATAAACATATCCGGTTCCGGATAAAGTCACCCGTACTTCTTTAAAGTCAGTTCTGCCCGATCCTTCCGGCATTGGCAGAACATCAACTTTTGAAACAGAGGTTTTGACGAGGCCCCGCCCAAAATAGACTTGCTTTACTCCCTGCATGCTGTTAGCTATATCAGGTTGAATGTCATCAACATAAACTGTAACCGTCATGGGTTTGGAAGATTTGGCGAGGGAACCAGTTTGCAGAAATTTAAAGCCGATGAGCCCAGCGATAATGACAAGAAAAATAAGAACTAAAAAATCTAAAACATTAACTTTGCCGAAAAGCCGGCCTTCTTTATCTACTATCATGAACTAATCCTTTCCTTCATCACATTATAAAAGAATTTTGGCAAAACGAGAAATCTGCCCAGCCTTTTAGGGTTTTGGATCAAGCGCCAGATCCCTTCCAAATACATTTTTTGAATAACTTTCGGGGCTCTTTTTTCAACGCCCGACCAATACCGGAACGTACCACCGACTCCGATGCAGACCGCACCGAGTTCGCTTCTGTGCCGCACAATCCACCTTTCCTGCTTCGGGCATCCCAACCCCACAAAGATAAAGCTAGGCTTTAGCTTTTTAATTTCCTTAATAATTTCGCTGTTTTTTTCAAATTTACCATCTAGACTACACCTGCCCCCATCTTTGTAACCCACAATTTTCACCTTCGGATATTTGACACGGATATTTTTAACCGCCTGATCGAGAATTTTCTTGGTAGCTCCCAAGAAATAAAAACTCAAATCCTCTTTAGAACCCTCCTGAATTAATATTTCGGCCAAGTCTGCTCCCCCAACCCTTTCAGGAAAATGCCTACCCAAAATCTTTCCGGCCAGAACCACTCCCGAGCCGTCGGCTGTCACCATATCAGCTTGAGCAAAAGTATCGTTTAGAGCTTTATCTTTCGCTCCTTTTGAAACTATCTCCGCATTTGCCGTCACTATGAAAAATCCTTCTCTTTCTCTGGCAGCATTCATAGCTTTCTCAACCGATTCACTGAAAGAATGCGGGTCAACTCCGACTCCCAGTATAGAATATCTTTTCTTTTTTTGCGTCTCCAGCCGCTTAATGATTTCCTCGGTTCTTACTTCCCAGGTATTTTCCTTTGCCTCCTTTAAAACCAAGGCCTGAAACTTCGGGTCGTCTTTCAACTTTATGGCTTTATCCAAATTCTCAACAAATTCTTCCTTTGACTTTGATGCCAGAACACTCCCATATTTTTTGCATTCCCGCATATCGGTGGTGACAATGGGTTTGCCTGCCGCCATGTACTCGAAAAGTTTTAAAGGTGAAATGGACTGAGTAACCTTATTTAGGACAAAGGGCACCATGCAAACATCGAAGAAATGAATTCTTTTGGCCAAATCTTCATATTTAGGAACTGTTCCGATAAAGTGGATATTTGGATAGTCGCTCCATCTATGCACGCCGTTTGAGGTATCGAAGTCAAGCGGTCCGCTAATTACGAAGTTATAGTCCGGTCGAGCTTTGGCCGCATACTTTAAAAGGTCATAGTCGAAACAGCTTTCTATTAAAGAGCCAAAGTAGCCGATTATCGGTTTCTTGCCGATTAGCTTTTTCATTTCGCTGTCCGGCTTGATGCGCTTGCCGACCAAATGCCAAACCTCAAACAAAACGGCATTGTGAGACAAGAATGCGTCAGGTCTTTTATCTTTAATCCCATCTAAGAGCCGGCTGGCTGTCACGGGAATGATGTCTGCCTTTTTCAGAAGCTCGTTGTGACACTTGTAGATTTTGTTGCCCAGAAGAGGAAACATTTCAAGATCATCTACGAAGTCATAAATGATCGACTTTACCCTGTATTTTCGGGTATAGAAACTATTAGCCGCCCAGGTGAGATACAAAATCGGACCTTTAATGTCTTTTAAAACCTCGAGCTGGTTAGTTAAATAGAGATTTTTCTCAATTTTTTCAAATCCCTCAACTTTGTCATAGCGCAGATTATGAGTGCCATAGAAAAAAAGATAACCTGCCCTTGAGAATGTTCTGGCCAGATGATTAAACCGCTGAGTAAGCGGCATGTTCCAGTCGGAGATGGAAGGGTAAATAATAATCCCTTTGGCATCTTTGTGCTTATTTAAAATCTTTTGAAGTTCGACCTGGTATTTTTTCTTTTCAAAGTAGTTTTCTCGCCCTGTCAGATATGGATGTTTGCAAAGAAAAATTTTAAGAGAGTTTCGGACCTTAATTCCAAACATTTTTTTGCTTAACTTGATCGCCAATTCTTTCATTTGGTTTCTTCCCACTTTATGCCCCACTTTTCCTCAAACTTTTTCTTGTTCTCCTCAAATAACTCATTATACTTGCCTTTACCTAAACTAAAAAGGGAAATTTGTCCAAAATGATGCACAAAAACATCCTTAGCCACAACGATCTTATAACCTGATTTTACTACCCTTAAGCAATAATCATCATCTTCAAACATTCCAATACCAAATCTCTCATCAAGTTCACCGATTTTTCTAATTAATTCTGTTCGAGCTGCCACACAAAAGAAGGCAATATCGTCAGCTTCCCTGACTTTGCCTTTGTTTCGATTTGTAACGACACTCGATTTTTTTAGCATAGCACCTAGCGATCTATAGAAAATATCGATTTCCTGGTGGTTCCACATAAAGTTTGTTAGAGGTCCGACTAATCCAACTTTTTTGTCTTTAAGTGGCAGAATAAGTTTTTCTACCCAGCCCGGCGTCACAATAGTATCGTTATTTAGAAAAATGATGTACTCTCCGGTTGCCTTTTTAATTCCCTGGTTACAACCGCCCGAAAACCCTTTGTTGGTTTTATTTAAAGTCAGCTTGACGTTTTTGTGTTCTTCTGCAAAGTTTCCCAAGAATTCTGGCGTTCCGTCGGAAGAATTATTATCTACTATGACTAGCTCAAGATCGCAGGTATCAGAATATGCCAGAATGCTGTAAAGACAGGCTTTGGTGTACTTAAGGTTGTTGAAGGTAAGTAAAATAATACTGACCTTCGGTTTTCCGAGTCCTTCTTTCTTCCGATTTTCAGTGCTTTTTTTGAGATTAGAAATCGCATCATCAATATCTAACGGCATGTAGCGTTTTCGCACTATTTTTATGGTCTTTTTGGGTTTTAGAGCTGCCCTGACTATTTTTTTGATCATTTTGCCACCCGTTTCTTTAGCTCTTGAAAATCAAGCCTTAGAAGTAAGCTTATACCTGTCACTGCCTTATGAAAAAATCTGTAACAAAAACCAGGAATTTGTAATATGAGCGGTTTTTGATCGTAGAAAATATTGTAATATTTATTAACTAGTTCCCGGTCCTTTCGATAAAGCCAACTTCTCCCATCCTCCTTGTAATATTTTTGCTCGTCAGGCTCCTCATTTGACCATTTTTTTAGAAATAGTTTGTTATTTTTAATGTCATAATCGTGGCGTCCAGGAGAAACGCTTTCATGGTGGATAATTACACTTTCCGGGCAGTAAATAATTTTGTATCCTTTGTTAAATATCTTCAAACAAAGATCAACATCTTCCATGCTGTTAAAATAGGTTTCGTCAAAGCCGCCCACCTCTTGGAAAATATCCCTTTTTACCGCCAAACAAGCGGCCGTTACAGCCTTAAATTCCCTTTGTTTGTTAACATAAGGCCTGTCCGGTGACTCGCGATAGTAAATCGGGCGAGGGATGCGGTCATTTGCGATCACTATCCCAGCATGTTGAATAAGACCGTCCGGAAATAAGAGTTTAGAGCCGACTACCGCAACATCTTTCTTCTCTAGTACTTTAAGCAGGGACTCTAGCCATCCTTTTTGCACTTCGGTATCGTTATTTAAGAAAAGCAGAATGTCTCCCTTGGCTAACTTAGCGCCCTGGTTACAACCCTTGGCGAAACCGGTGTTAATCTTGTTTTCAACAAAGTTAATCCAGTCAATTTTTCTAAGATATTCCTGCGTCCCATCGGAAGATTTGTTATCTATAATAATGATGTCTTTTAAGAATTCTTTCGGCGTATTTTTCCTAAGCGCCTCTAAACATTTCTTAGTATAATCAAGCTTGTTGTATGTGAGAATAATAATGCTAATATTAGACATATTTTTTCTCAAAAATTTATCTTTTAATCTTCTTAAAAAATAAAATGACTTTTATCCATTTTAAATATATCTTTCTAAACTTTAGAATATTATTTGGAACCGTTCCGTACTTGTCTGGCACATACGCCATATATTTAATATTGAAAAAAAATATTTGAAGCCTATTAAAACCATCTTCTTTGAAATAGATATTAGCATCACTTAAAGTTTCCCACCATCTAGATATAAATAAATCAAGATTCCTTATTGTATATCTATGTCTATCTAAACTAATGCTTTCATGATGTGTGACAACACTTTTTGGTTCATAAATAATTTTATAGCCAGCCTTGCCAATTTTAAGACATAGATCCATATCCTCATAGCCATTTTTATAATATTCATCAAAACCACCAACTAAATCAAATACTTTTTTTGGTATTGCTATACATGCGGCACTAACAGCCTGGAATGTTCTCTTCTTATTAACATATTTTTTATTAGCCGGACTAAGGCGATATATATGTTCAGGTACCTTACTATCAAATATAGCTACACCTGCATGTTGTATAGTACCATTAGGGAAAAGGAGTTTAGCTCCAACAGCTCCAATCATTTTTTCTTTTTTTAGTACATTGATTATAGGTATCAACCAATTATCATGAACTTCTGTATCATTGTTTAAAAACAATAAAACTTCATTTTTCGCAATATGGGCCCCTTGATTACAGGCACCAGAAAAATTATTATTTTGCTTATTTAAAATATAAGTAATATCCTTCTGGTCTTTTAAAAAACTTTGAGTACCATCAGTAGAAGCATTATCAACAACTATCATTTCATATAGATCTTTTTTAGTTTTTTCCCTAATTGCTTTTAAACATTTTTTTGTATAGCTAAGATTATTATATGTGGGTATAATAATGGATACTTTTTTCACTTCAAACCATCCTTTATAGCCTGTTCTATAATTCTGGCTGATTTTTCCCAGCTTAAGTTCTTAACCTGTTTTAGAGCATTATCTGACAATATTTTTCTCTTATCTTCGTTTTCAATTAAATCATTTATTACTTTAGCCATATCCTTAGGATTCAAGCTAGAAAGTGTTATATAATCATTATCCTGACCAAAAACAGCCCTAGTATTATCTCCATCAGCCTCGACAACGGGTAATCCGCATGCCATCATTTCTTGTGGTAAAAGAGAGTAGTTTGTTAAAGAAAGACTTATCCCAATCATGCTTTCTCTATAAAGATCAGCAAGTTCTTCATGGGTAAAGACTCCTCCATTCGTATACTCAAAAGTAACTTCTGGACTTTCTTTTTGACCAATAAATATTATTTCTATCTCAGGATGCTTCTTTTTTACCTGTTCGAGTGCTAACATAGCTATTTCAAAGCCCCTCCTAGGTGTAATTTGTCTACAATAATAGAGTATTTGCGGCTTTCTCTTGGCTTTCACTTTGGTATTATATATTTCTGGATCATACGCTAGATCATAATAAGTAGAGTTATTACCATACTCCTGCATTTTTTTTGTAAGCCATTTGCCTGCAGTTATACAGTTAAGTCCCATTTTATAAGTATTTTCAGCAAAAATATATTGACTACCCATTGGGAAAAATAATGGCTCAAAATCTTGAACAAAATAATATTTTGCCTTAGAATTTTCGTTTTCATGTACTATGTATGCGGTCTCCCAAGAGGTAGCTATTACTGCATCAGAATCTACCATATCTTCACAATTATCAAAAATGTCAGCTTGGAGTTCAAAGAAATTTTCATTAATAACAATTTTTGCATCTTTTGCAGTGCCAAAACTCGTACCACCATAAATGTATATATTACACTTGTGGCCAAATGACTCTAAATATTGAATTGCTCTAAAAATATTAAAGTGACCACCAGATCCAATATAAAAGTCCGGTATAACCCAGTTGATTGTAAGATGATCCTTGAACACCTTTTCTTTTTTAACCTCTTTGGAAATTTTCTTCTCAGAAAGACTGACATCACCAATAAAATTATATGGAAGTACAACTTCTCTAGGTCTTTTATCTCTTTTAGACCAGGCGACTGTTTTTTTTACAGCAATTAATAATCCTTGTTTTTTTACAATTTGAAAAAACTTTTTCATATATCTAAACATTTATCCTCCTTTTCATAGATAACTCCATAGAAATTCTATTTATTAAAAATTGTGGCATCTTTTCATATCTGGCTCCCAAATATGCTCCCATTTGTCTATAAACATTCATAACAAATGCCTGACATAAATACTTTATTAAATTTTTGAATGGATATTCTTGTGCTTTTATATAGCATGCATCATTTATAAATTTTTTGATAGCATTTGGGATTATTTTTAAAATAGTTACACTATCAACAAATCCTATAGACTCTTTTAGACCCCTATATTCATCAAAATACCTACCAAGATATTCGCTTGTTGGATATGTGTGAGAATGGAAAACTGAAGCCATTGGACAATAAGCTTTTTTATAACCAGAAAGAAGTATTTCTTTTCCCATTATTTGGTCTTCGGCATAGGAGACTTCTTTATAGGGGTGTTTTAACCAATAATTTTTTTTTATACTGGCGTTTACATCTGAAAAAAACCCCACTATTCCTTCTATTTCTTCTCCTTTCTTTATAGACTGAATTACCGGGATGTCGTTTGAACCAAAATTTTTGAAGTGATTTTCCATATCTCTTTTAATAACTGGATTACAATTTTCTCTTGCTATATGGGGTCCAAATGTAGCTACTACTTTATTGTCTAAATCGTATGCACTTATAAGATTAGTAAGCCAGTTACCTGATATTGGAGTAGCATCCTGTGTTAAAAAAGCAACAATTTCAGACTTAGATTCTTTTATGGCTAAATTTCTTGTTTTACCATGACCAAAATCTGTATTTTTTATTTTTATGACTCTAAATTCTTTGTTCTTTTTACTAAATAACTTATCGTACTTATTCACTATGTCTAAAGTTTTATCTTTTGAATCAGAGTCTATAACAAGAACACTAAAGCTAAACTTTGTCTTTTGCTTTATTAAAGTTTTTAATATTTCTTCCAAATATTTCTCGCCATTGAACGTCAATATGGCAACTGTAACTTTTATATTTTTACTAGACAATTTTTTTCCCCATAATCTTCGCTAAAATATTTCTCATTTTCCATATTCCAGAATTTTTAATTACATTACTCTCTAATTCTAGTGTCTTTTTTTCTAACTCTAGCTGGTTAATATATTTGTGAGCATTTATATTATCATTCTCTAATTCGTTCTTCTCTAGTCTTAAAAAATGGTTTTTATTAGAAAGTTTTATTACTTCCAAGTCTAATTTTTTTCTTTTTTCCTCCAGCACCATAATTTGCGAATAGTATAAATCTGGTGCGATATCAGGATTTGATTTGCCAGCCACAGCAGACTTAATCGCCAACAAATTACTATAACCACTCTCTTTATCTGGCTCGATGTGACACCCTTCACCCCATTCATTCCATGCATTTAAAAATACAAACTTTTCTTCAACATTAAGTACTTTATTTTTCTGAGTATTTTTAATTTGCTTTGAGACAAAGTACTGAAATATCTTTGCATTGCTACCCCAGAAAATCGCCCCCTTGCTCCCTCTTCTTGGCGTATTATCCCAAGATGGAAAAGCTCCTCTGAAATACTTATATTCAGGCACTTCCCTAGATATCATATTATTTACTACTAAATTATAGTCATAAAGCTCTGGGCCTTTTCCACTAAATACTTTCTTATCTTTAATAAAGTCTGAGTACATGTTTTCCTGAGTATTTACGGATGTCTCTTTTAGTCTCCAGTCAGGCGCAAACTCTATAGCTGCGTCAAAATTAATTTCTTTAGGATCTATAGAATCTTCTAGTCCCTCAACCCTCACTAGATATAAACCTTCTAAGCCAGCTTTTTTCACAGCCTTTCGCCAAATACTAGCTGATTTCTTTATATCAGGGAAGAGACTAGTTCTATAAATAACTAGTAAAGGCTTCTTATTAATTTTTATATAACGGCTATCTTTAAAAGTAGGTATTAAATCATTGATAAAAGCTAGATCATCTTTATCACTATGTTTTTGAGATATTAGGATTTCATCATCCTGTCCGTCCCATCGCCTTGTCCAGTTCTCGTTTGCCCAGCAAACACAAAAAGGAATATCTATTTTTTTAGAAGCTAAGACGTTTTGTAATGGGGTTTCAAGCAATTTTTTACCACCAAACCAATAATGATAAAAACAAAAACCATGAACACCATTTTCTTGAGCCATTTTTGATTGCTTTTCTATAGTTTCTATATTTTTCAAATCATAGTAACCAATATCTTCAGATGGTTGATGTGGTTTATGGCCATTAAAGAAAGATTTGGCTTTTTTTACATTTGTCCAATCAGTGAATCCCTCTCCCCACCATTTATCATTTTCCGGTATTTGGTGATATTGTGGCAAATAAAATGCAATTAGTCTTACCTTAATCATAACTATTGTCCTCCTCTAAAGCATCTTTTGTTGCCTGTAAATACGCATAACCATATCTCATGTCAGGCTCTAGATGTGCACCCTCAGCCCACTCATTCCAGGCATTAATAAATACAAACTGTTCGTTTTTCTGATTATGATTTTTAGTATATTTGATTACTCCACATAACCATTTTTTATATTGTAACGGACTTAGATTGTAAACACCTGCTCCAGTATAGGCCTTTCTAGGTGAGTTATCCCAACTTGGAAAAACAGTTTTAAATAAAGTATAATCCGTTTTATACTCGTATTTTTTCTCTTCAACATATTGATTCATGTCAACAATGGTCCCATCAAAACAAGGATTTATAAAGTCCTCTATCTTCTTCGTCTGGGTAACACTAGCAAGTGTATGAGGTGGAAATTCAACCACGGCATCAAGCCCCCATTCATTTGGGTTACCCTGAAAACCATGAGAGTTCGCGGTTACAAGATACAAGTCTGAAAAGCCATTCTCTTTAGCAATTTTCCTAAAATTATCAAACAAGCGTTTTGCCCGTTGTTGTTCAAACAAATGAGGTCTATAAATAATAAGAACAGGCTTATCATCGATTTTTATATATCTTTTATCCTTAAAGAATGGAAGTACATCTTTCATAAAAAGCTTATCATCATCTTCGTTAAGTTCCTGTTTTATTAGCAACTCTTTATCACCTCCGTCCCAAAGTTTTGACCAATTCTCATTAGCCCAACATAAACAGAAGGGGAAATTAATTTCTTTATTTTCCAGCCAATTTATTATTGGCCTCTCAAGTACTTTCCTGCCAGAAAACCAATAATAGTGAAAACAAAAACCATAGATCCCGTACATTTTAGCTAGTTCAACTTGTCTTTTCATGGTATCAATGTTCCTCAAGTCATAAAAACCAACATCATATGGTATCTGCGGTTGATAATGACCTATAAATTGAGGTGTTGCACTACTTACATTCGTCCATTCTGTAAATCCCTTCCCATATTGCTTATCATTTATATCAATGGGGTGGAATTGAGGTAAGTAAAAAGCAATCAATTTGGTAGACAATTTCCCTTTATAGGGGTGTTGTGTAATTTCAACAAAATCCTCAGATGGGACAATATTTTGCTCGAGTAAAAATTGCAAATATTCATCTCTAGACTTTCTATCTTGTATTTCTTTTTCACTACTTTGTAAAAAGTCGGGTGTTGGAAGAACAGAATGAGAAGGGGTTATATAATGTCTTAATTTATGATATTCCTCGTAAAGTTTCCAAAACTTCGAGGACTTTATCCACGCTATTTCCTGTTCTTTATCTCGCAGAGGTTTTTCTAATAGCTCAGCATGAGAGGCTGTTTCTTTTAAATCATCATTTCTTAAATCAAGTAAGCCCTGAGGTGCATTATTCTCATCAAGCTTTATCATTCTGATATTTTTTGTTAGCGTTCTCTCATAATCAGTGTTAGTTTTTTTCACTTCCAAAACATATTGTAAAACATAAGAATGTAAGTCTCTAAATATACAGTCCTTTACAGTTACCTCTAATGAGTCATATGGGTTTGTCCCTTGAAAGCCGATTTTATCCCAGTAAGTATATTTACTCTTTTTAATTTCTAGACCAATCTTGGCAAGAAATGGTGGTATAGATTTTTGGGTAAAAAATTTTACATGAGTTTCATCCAATAATCCTATTGGTGTATAAGTAAAATCGTCCAATAATAAATTGGCTTTTATACTTGAGTGAGCCAAATTTGGTATTGAGAGAACAAAAGAACCATTATCTTTTAATAAGGATTTTAATTTCTCCAGTGTTTCCTGTGGAGCATATAGGTGCTCTAAAACGTCTCCAAGAAAAATATAATCAAAGTAGCCAGAAAATTTTAAGAATTCTTCTGCTTTGAATTCATTTAAATCCACTTGGAAGATATCCTTAAACATATTTGTAGCTTTAGCAATCTTAATGCTAACCGAGTTATATTCCATGCCCCATATTTCTGCTTCCTTTTTTTGCTTCAGAACAATTGCGAAATCACCACAAGCACATCCTACATCAAGAATCTTTTTGGCAGGTTTTATATATTCAATACTTATATACTTTGAATCATTCTTTGAAATTACTGGATTCTGATAAATTGTGCTCCTGTCTTCTTCTTTTACTTTTTTTATAATTAAATTTTTAGTTTTAATTTTTTCTGTATTTTTACCAATATTCAGAGTTATACCTGCAAAAGTATAATCTTTATATTTATTGTTTATATAAGGATATTTATCCGTACAAGTTGGTCTTTCAGAAATATTATCGAGCTGAGACCAATGACAAACAGCAAGCTTTAATACTTTAGACTTTATTTTATGTTTGATAAATGCATTTAAACAAAAGTCTTCCACATACAAATCCCAATCAAGATTTTCATCAAACCTCAGGTCAAATTTTTTTATTAAAGAAGAGTGAACTATCAAGCTTTGGCAATCAAGAACATCTACAGTTGTGAGGTTTTTAAAACTAGATCCTAATTTTCTGTGATTTTTATTATCCCTAGTACAATCCAAAATTTCCCCTATGTAATCTCGCGACAAAATACCCTTGGATTTAGTTAACTTCGCCCCAAAGACACCGTACAATCCTTCTTTATTCAACTTTTTTATTTTAGGTGCAATATTTTCAAGAATTTCCCAGTCTTCATGGCAAAAAACAAACCAACCAGGATTTGAAAAATCATAACTGTCTAAAAATTCATTATATCTTTTTGATAGCCCAATGTTTTCTTGACTGTTATCAAGTAGTTTTAGAATATTTTTATCGTCTATAACGTGGGGGTTATCTCTTATAACCCTATTATACATATCAAAATCCCTGACCACTGAAATAAAAATTATATTGTCCATTTTTACTTACCCCACCTATAATCTATATTTATTATCCCTTGATTTCTATCTACAGAAACTACTTTAAAAAAATTTGATTTTTCAAGGAGGTCGAGTGGCATTTCCTTTTTACTGCCCCAAATACCAACCTTTACATAGTATGAATTTGTTCTTAGAGGGATACCATCATACTCAACTTGAAAATAACCTTTTCTAAGATAAACAGATGTATCAATTTTATCGAAAGAGGTATGTATCCCAAATATATAGTTTCCTTCACTATTATAAATAGCTACACCAAATTCTAAATTACTGATATTCTTATCTTTCTTAAAATAAACTCGGACTTTAAGATTTTCACCAGTTTTGAAAATATTTTTCGGTTTTTCTGCTTTGTCTAGAAACTGAACTTTTGTTATCGATGCTTTTTTTGTTGGTTTCTTTTTATCGGAATTACTATCTGCTTTTTTTAAATCTTCACTATAGATTCTATTTTCTTCATCTTTTATGTTGTCCTGTGAATATTTATTCGCTACTTCCTCGGCTCTACCAATTTTCATAACCTTTCCATTTCGGAGTAGCATCACTCTATCACAATGCTTCTGTACAGTGTTGATATCGTGAGAAACAAGAACAACTGTCTTCCCTTGTTCCTTGTATTTATTAAACTCATCTATACATTTGCTTTGAAAATTAGTATCGCCAACCGCTAAAACCTCGTCCATCAAAAGTATTTCGGCATGAGCGTTTATCGCAAGTGAAAATGCTAAGCGTACTTGCATACCTGAAGAGTAGTTTTTCAGTTTCATATCTATAAACTCTTCCAGCTCAGAAAACCTCACTATCTTATCGAATTTATCAGCTACCTCTTGTCTTGTGAGTCCAAGAATGGCTCCCCCTAAAAACAGATTTTCACGTCCAGTAAGTTCAGGGTTGAATCCTACCCCCAATTCAAGAAATGGAGAGAGTTTGCCGTGAATCTCGACTTTTCCTGTTGTTGGGACATAAATACCAGCTAGTATCTTTAGTAGCGTGCTTTTACCGCTACCATTTCTACCTATTATCCCAAAAAATTCACCTTTTTTTATCTCAAAAGACACATCTTTCAATGCCTTAAATGTTTCGTATGAGTTCTTTTTAAACATATTGATCGCAGCGCCCTTTAGATTGTTACGTTTTTCATGAGGAATACTAAATATTTTTGACACATTCTCCACTCGTATTGCTACCTCACTCTTATCTATATTTTTCTTCATATCTATTATTTAATTTATTTTTATACTTCCTCAGCAAACTTTGCTGCCATTTTCTGGAAAACCATATAACTAATACCAAGAATAGTTATCACCAAGATAAAAGGAATGACGGAATACCAACCTAAAACACTCCAAGAAGTAGTTATATTACCAGAAATAATTGTTGATCTTGCTCCTTGAATAACCTGTGCCAAAGGACTCAACATTAAAATTTTCAAGAATCTTGTTGGCACTAAACTGGTAGGATAAAGGATGGGTGTTGCATAAAATAAACCTTGTGCTATAACTTCCCAAATAGGACCAATATCTCTAAACTTTACAAATATAGCTGCTAAGAAAAGTGACACAGAGATAGTAAAGATATAAAACTCTACTAAATATAAAGGTAATATAAAAATATTAAATGTAAATGGTACCTTACTAAACATAGCAAAACCTGCTACCACGACCAGATTAAGTATCAGAGTTGCAAAAGATGTAAGACTTATAGCAATCGGCATAATAATTCTAGGAAAATAAACCTTTCTAATAAGGTCTCCATTACCAACTATAGAACCCATACACATAGAAGTTGTCTCAACAAAAAATTGAAATAATGTAATACCTAAAAGTAAATATACCGCATAATAAGGGATGGTTGAACCAAGTTTAAAAACATTATTAAAAACTATGTATAGAATAAGAAAAAGGAATAAAGGCTTCATCAGTGACCATAAATAACCAAAAAAAGACCCCTGATACTTCATCTTAAAACCTGTTATTGCCAACTCTCTGGTAAGGTCATAGTATTTAAGCTTATTTATTTTCATAATCTGTGATATTTTAGCATATTTAAGTGCTTTTTAAAAGTAATTTGATACATCTTGAAAATATTCTGTTTTAGTATAAAATGAAATGGTATTGTTTATTACTAGATAAGGATAATTTTGACTTTAAAAAATCATTATAGTAACTCAAATGTACTTATAACTGGCGGCAATGGGTTCATTGGTGCAAACCTTACGGAAATATTAGTCAAGCTTGGTGCTAATGTAACAGTGTTTACGAATATCGCGCAGCCAGGTTGGGAAAAGAAATTCAAAATTAATGGTAAAACAAACACTGTCATAGGAGATATTACTTCAAAAAAAGATACTGAAAAAGTAGTACAAAATATGGATTTTGTTTTTCATTTAGCGGGTATATCCGGAGCTACTGAAAGTAATGAGAGATCACTTTTAGATATGCAGATAAATTGTGGTGGAGTATTAACTTTACTAGAGGCATGTAGAAAAAAAAATCAAAGAGCACGAATTCTTTTTCCTAGTTCACAACTCGTATATGGTCAGGCTAACAAATTACCTGTGGCTGAAAGTCACTCAACAGAACCTACTAGTATATATGGTATACACAGATTAACAGTTGACAAATATATCGTACTTTACAATAAAGTTTTTGGACTCAAAACTGTCGCTCTTAGAATTCCTAATCCATATGGTCCAAGACAAAGTATGGATCATACCTATGGGATTGTTAACTATTTTATTGGCAGAGTACTTGCTGGTAACAATATTACAATCTATGGAGAAGGAAATCAGATGAGAGACTATATTTATATTGAAGATTTAATTGAGGCTATGTTAATTTCAAATGCTAGTCCAGAATCAATAGGCAAAGTATACAATGTAGGTAGCGGGAAACCTCATCAATTCAAAGAGATGGCAGAGAAAATTACTAAAGTTATTGGGATTGGTGATATCAAGCATGTCGAATTCCCCAAAAATGCTGCAAAGTCTGAGGTTGGAGACATTTATTTAGATATTGGAAAAATTAAAGAAGAACTTGGTTGGGAACCATCAACAAAACTTGAAGATGGCATTAGAAAAACAATAGCTTACTATAAAAAATCCTCTATTGAATCCTTGGCATAAAAAAAGTCTTTAACTCACATCCGCCCCATTGGGCAAGGCATTTAAAGTAGCCGGATCAGAATCATAAACATCATACCAATTATAGCCATGCTCATTAAAAATGGTAATCGTAGGAATATAACACTTAGCACCACTTTCGATTAGATAAATTTTCCCGCTAGAAGGATCTCTGGCTAGTTTGGTTACTAAGTATCCATTTGAATATCCATCTAGATATGCATCATTAGGCGTGAAAAGAATATTGTTCCAATTAAACCCCCAGTTATTAAAGGTGTCTGAGCTGTTGATTGCTCTTTTTTCATGATTTTCGATAAAATAAACAGCCCCGCCATAAGAATGTGCTACTAGTTGCGGCAAGGTTATATCTGATCCATTAGCCAACAATGAGAGAGTGTCAGAAGAAGCATCGCTAACTTCATCCCAATGAAATCCATAAAAATTGAATGTTTCTGGACTGTCTATCCATTGTTTGCTCCCATTAGTTACAAGATAAATCTTGCCATCAATTGTAGAGTTAGGCAGACGGGTAAGGGTTGGGGAAGTAGAAAAAGGGATAAGTACATTCTCTGTGGACCATCCTACGTCAGACCAGTTAAAGCCCCAGTTATTAAAGGTGCCCACGCTAGCTATAGCGTATTTTATATTTTGGCTGCTGAGAAAGTAGATCCGACCAGTGTCCTTTGCCCCAACAAGTTGATGATTGAATATTGATTGCTTGATATTTATCCTTCCATAGCCATACTCTTGGCTAAAAACCTGTCCATTCATATTTGGTACTTTATCAACCCAAATTTCGATTTTTGATACTATCTGATCATTTGTGAGGGTATTGTCTTGCGCCAGAAGTAAGCTTGCTTCACCGGTCACTTCAGGAGTTGCAAGTGATGTACCATCAGCAGTGGCATAACTATTTGAAGAGTATGAATTACCATCCCAAATTGTGGAAGACGATGTTATTGAAACTCCCGGAGCCGTAACATCAAGTTCTGGACCATAATTTGAACCCCAGCCATAATTTGCTGTTGTCACTCTTCTATCTTGGTTGTCTGTTGCACCGACAGCGATAACGTGAGGTTCGGCTGCCGGGTAATCGACTCCTTGCACATCATCATTACCGGCAGCAGCCACCAAAACAACCCCCTTCCCATAAGCATAATTTATAGCATTCTCTAATACTGTATCCGGCCCTAAGGCGTGTGATTCTCCGAAGCTCATATTAATAACCTTTGCTCCATTGTCTGCTGCATATTCTATAGCCGCGGCTACATTAACACTGTTCCCACCGCCATTGTTATCAAGGCATCTAACAGGCATGATTTTTGCATTCCAGTCTATACCGGCTATACCCTTGCCGTTGTTGGCATTTGCAGCAATAACACCAGCTACCAATGTTCCGTGCATGTAAGAAGTGCCGCCGCCGCTTACTGGAGAAGGATCATTATCATTGTCAACAAAATTCCAACCGTATTTGTCATCTATATATCCATTATTATCATCGTCAACACCAGTTACACCATTTATTTCGGTCTGATTTTGCCAAATTCTCCCGGTAAATTCTTCATGAATCGGATGGGCGCTATCCATACCCACATTTATGCCTGTATCAAGTACTGCAACGGTCACTGAACTACTACCTGTTGCTCCGGCAGCCCATGCTTGATCTGCCTTTATCTGTGGTATATTCCACTGGTTTGGATAATCAGGGTCGTTAACTGTTGTTGCTTTATAATATTTGATTGGTTTTTTGTCTTTAATCAATAGGGGTTCGGTAACAATCCCCAAAATACTCACACTTTTTCTTTGAATTTTATATAGTCCGGGGGATGATTTGAGCTTGAGGTCTTTGACATCATAACCTTCATTTTTTAATGTTTGTATGTTCTGAGGAGCTATTTTGCCAAAGAATGCAGATGAGTTGTCTGCTGATACAAGTTTAACACTTAAAATCAAAGTCAACGATAAAACAACGAATAGAAATAATGCACAACGATAAAGCCTCATTTCTCTTAACTCACATCTGCCCCATTGGGCAAGGCATTTAAAGTAGCCGGATCAGAATCATAAACATCATACCAATTATAGCCATGCTCATTAAAAATGGTAATCGTAGGAATATAACACTTAGCACCACTTTCGATTAGATAAATTTTCCCGCTAGAAGGATCTCTGGCTAGTTTGGTTACTAAGTATCCATTTGAATATCCATCTAGATATGCATCATTAGGCGTGAAAAGAATATTGTTCCAATTAAACCCCCAGTTATTAAAGGTGTCTGAGCTGTTGATTGCTCTTTTTTCATGATTTTCGATAAAATAAACAGCCCCGCCATAAGAATGTGCTACTAGTTGCGGCAAGGTTATATCTGATCCATTAGCCAACAATGAGAGAGTGTCAGAAGAAGCATCGCTAACTTCATCCCAATGAAATCCATAAAAATTGAATGTTTCTGGACTGTCTATCCATTGTTTGCTCCCATTAGTTACAAGATAAATCTTGCCATCAATTGTAGAGTTAGGCAGACGGGTAAGGGTTGGGGAAGTAGAAAGAACACTTAGTATAGGGGAATATGAGATTGTAAAAACATCATTCTGATTAAATCCCCAATTTAAAAAGGTATTATAATTATTTATCAAGTGTTTAGAACCATTTCCAATAAGGTATATGCCAGGGCTCCCTTCTTGTTCAGCAAGATTTGATAAATTATTACCAGAAGGCAGTTCTTGCATTGTACTGTCATTTAAAGTATTAATAGTCGAAGCGTCAAACTTCCAGTCATTAAAAACTGTTGTACTTGGAATATAGCGTTTTCTACCTTGGTCTAAAACAAATTCATCTACCCCACTGCCTTTAATAAGGAAACTACCAAAGTCACTACCAGCACTCAATGTGTTTAACAAGTCAGAAGAAATTATACAGATATTTCTTGCTGGAAAGCCAAGATGACCCAACAACCCTGAAACAAGAATGTGATGTTTTACACCATTATCAACTAAGTATATATCAGTAGAAGGATCAGGGCCTTTCACTAGATATGAAAAATTCATCCCATTCGGTAAATAACCTAAAGTAACTGAGCTAATGTGTAAAATATCGGCTCTATTAAAACCCCAAATATCGAATGCCGCCCAATCTGGTACCCAATGTTTACTCCCTGCATCGATAACATAAATTGCACCTGCATCATCAGCAGCATAATTAGTTAGTGCAGTAGATGTCGTATAACTATTTAAAACATTTGAATCAATATAATTTACCGGATATTTGTTTAGGCCCCAATTAACATATTCACTACTGGAAATATATCTTTTTACATTGTTATCCAATAAATAAAGTGCTTTTGGATCTGGTGAGGATGAATCAGCAATGATGTTAGGCCCTTGTACCAAAAGTGATCCAAACCACGATGAGTAAATATTAGTAAAATCTGTTTGGATATGAGGTGTATAACGATATAGCGCTGCCGTTGCACCATTACCTAAATATATTGACTGCCCATCTATAGGCACAGTATTACCTGTCCAATATATACCCGCATGCGAATCATGAGTATTTGCCCAAATGGCCCACTGTGCCAGGCCACCCGACCCCCAATCTACCTGCATAGCAAAGCCAGCACATGACCCACTTGGATTATAATTAGTGCTAGTACCACATGTAGCATTAATCCCACTTTCGGTATAAGCATAGCCCATGGCCCACATAACATATCCATACCAAGGGCTAGAGTTATAAGTCACTAGACTTGACTCCTTCTGAAGGGTTGTAAGAATAACCATGGGATTAATACCATACCACTGTGAATCCATATAAATTAAGTGAGCAGCACTCCATCCCGTGGCATCAACTTCCTGCCCAACTGGCCCAACCCAAGTTCCCTCATAATAATTCACACCCTGATATGTTTCATATCTGGCAGCTGGAACTGTATAATTTGCTAGATAACTACCATGGGAAACCAAAAAATTCTGAATTGTTTGCTCAGTCATAGAGTTTTTATTGAAAAAAATGCTATCATCAATCACTCTACTATTATCAAATGCGAATGTTTTTTGGGGATGGGCGAATATAAAAAAAGGGCCAAGGACTAATAGTAGAAGTGTTGGCACCCCCTTGCCCTTGGATAGCAATCTGAACAGTATTTTAATGTTGAACATAAATTTTATATTTGTTTACTCTTGCATTTTAGCACGACTCAGCACAATGTCAAACTAAATAGGTTAAGTTTACATTAACAATGATAATAAATAGTCAAAATTTAATAACAAGGGAAGAAGTGCAATAAAAACGATAATTAGAGATAATACTTTTGACATCTTCCTGTTAAAAATGAACAGGGGGTAAATATATAAAAGGGCTATACCTAAAATAACAGGATGCATATACCGACCAAGTAACATTGGCCAGTTATTAATGATACTACCAAGAACAAGAAATAGGTAGTTTACAAATACCACAATAACTGCAGATACCATGATATTACGAGCTTTAGTGTGTTTTTCTACACCCTTTATTAATAAACCGATTACAACAATCAATCCTAGCAACCATATAGTATTAATAAAATATACCAAGAATTTTGTAATGGGCTGGAAACCTCCAAAAGCATGCCAATTTATTTCTCCAGGGTCGGGAATCCAAAGATTTTCTAGTGACACCTTAGTTTGTGATTTAACATATGTGAGGCCTATCTTGCTATTATTTGGATTGAGTATTGGCGCTTGTATCTTTTTGGCTTGCCCATTTGCTGTAAAAGAATTGTAATGGACATGATTAAAAAACAACCAAGGCGACAATAATATACTAATTAATGCTATAAAAATTAGATTACTCAGGATATATCTTTTCACCCCCCCTTTTTTAATAAAAATTAAGAAAAACAAAACAAGTATCATAGGGATAATAATAACCATTAGAAACCTAGATAAAATTGCAAACCCCGTAAAAATACCCAAAACAGCTGCTTCTTTATAGGTAAATTGTTTTGTTTTAACCAAAAAACGACTTATCCACAAAATAATGAGTCCAACAAAAATGATTGGCAATATGGAATTACCAATAGTTACAGATCTTACAACCATAGAAGGTGTCATACCAATAAGGGCAACCCCTAGTGTCTCCCAGAAAAGAAGCTTCTTTGTAAAAAATTTCTTCAGACTCTCAAATATCTTAAAAGATATAAACACAACTACAAGCAGTTGTATAACACCCCAAATTCTCAAGAAATATATTTTATTGATAAAATTTTTACCTGCCATTTTATAAAACGGTACAGATAGAATATAGTACAGAGGCGGCTGAAATGCTTCATACTGCGTCCCAGAAAAACCAGCTTTTTGTGGAGATAAAGGAGATAAGTTGGGATATGTTTTTGCCTGTATCGCCAGGTCATTACTAGAAACATAATCTGTTAAAAGAGGTAGTTTGTGTTCTTCACTTAAAAATTCAACATAAGCAAAGTGTGCCCTTTCGTCAATTGGGGACCAAAAAGGTAAAAGGAATGTATATATTAATCCATTTATAAAAACTATTGGCAGAATAATCCAGACAAAAAAAAATTTTAGATACCGCCCTAGATTCTTTTCTTCAAAAAACCATGCAATTATTAGGAGAAAAACAAATACTAGGTTGGGGAATAAAACAATAAACATTGCTATGATTTGTTGCATAAATAACTAATTAATTGTCCTTATCTTCTTCATGATATTCTTGGTCTGCATTAACTTTCCAGATATTGTAATGGGCGCCTAAAATATTTTCGGCAGCATATAGCCCAGTAAGTATAGAATGATCCATGTTGTTGTATTTAAACATTCCATAACGACCTATCGGTTGTAAGTTAGTAAATTTATCAAGAAAATTCCTCACTTTTTTTATATTTTCTGGGTAGGTAGAGTCATATACTGGATAAGCCTTTGGTACTCTTATCACAAAACCATCAATATAGTTCTTCTTTTTGCCTAAGTGAATTTCCTCAAGTTCATTAAGGGCCAGTTCTATCAGGTCCTTATCCTTCATATCCCAAAGATCATCTCCTTCAGTCGCAAAATACTCAAGTCCCAAAGCAATATGTTTTTTATCAGGCACCATAAAGGGGCTCCAGCTTTTGAAGTTCTGAATCCTACCCATCTTCACTTCCGGAGAATGAATGTAGACCCAGGTATCGGGAAAAGGGTTTTTGCCATTTAAAATAACACTGACGGTAATAAAGCTACGATAAGTAAGTCCTTTTGATGCTTCGATAGCTTCTTTGGGGACATCCGGACTTAGACTTTGAACTAGAAGAGTCAGTGGCATACTGGAAAGATAGTGGTCAGCTTTATATTCTTTTTCCTTACCAGACTTATCCTTTACAACTACACTTTCAACCTGTGAATCGTTGTGACAGATCTTGACTACCTCGGTATTTTTGAAAATTTTGCCACCCATTTTTCCCACATTCTCAGCTATTTTTTCATACATCATACCAGGACCGTATTTAGGATATTTAAACTCATCAATTAAGGTTTTAATTTTGCCGCTTTTATCGGGGAAAAGGGCATTTTTAACAGCACTTGAAAGTGATAATCCTTTAATTCGCTGAGCTGCCCACTCGGCTTGAATTTCTTCACAAGGGATACCCCAGAGTTTTTCTGTATAAGCCCTAAAAAAATGATTAAAGAGACGTTTACCGAAACGGTTTGAGACCCATTGTTCAAAGTTTTTTTCCTCCTTTGAAGGGAAAATCTTTACCTTAATGTAGCTACCTAGAATCATAAAAGATTCACCCAATCCGAGACCTTTTAGAGCATTCATCGGCTTTACTGGGTAATCAAAAAATTTGTTTCTATAATATATTCTAGATAATCTAGGTCTTTTTAAAAAATCTTTGCCTAGAGTTTCATCCCATAGTTCATTTACTTCTTTTGATTTAGTGAAAAATCTATGCCCACCAAGATCAAAACGATAACCCTTATATTCTTTTGTTTTAGAAATACCTCCTACTTGATCTTCTTTTTCAAAAACAATCACTTTCTTATCATTTTGGCCTAGTTTTGTAGCAGCAGCCAAACCAGCTGGCCCCGCTCCAAAGATTATTACATCTACCTTTTCTTCTTTTTTCATTTATTCTCCTTCAAAAACAAATTTCTTTCTCATACTAAAATTCCAGATCAGAACAACCGCTGTTGCGACAAGCCAAGCCAACATGTAGTAAAGTTTCAATCCGGAAACCAAGCTCCACATAATCAGTTCATTCAAAATCAGACCGCCTATCCCAATAACAGCAAAAAGCAGCACTTCTTTTGTCAACTTACCGGTACTTTTAAAAACCCAAAGAATACTAAGCAAATAGTTAGTCGCGATGCCCAGAATGAAAGCAGCAGCAGCAGAGACAAGGTAGTAAACGCCGAGTTTTGAGGTAAGAATATACAAGGAGACCGCGTTAACCACTGTCGCAAACCCGCCTACAAAAATGTAGCGAAAAAACTGAATATGAGTTTTATCAGTTTTCTCAAACAAATATTTCCTGCCAAGCGCGATCATTTTTTCCATAAAAACCATTATATATTCTTTACGATTGCTGTTGAATGACTTTTTTCTTATGTTAGAAACCTTTAGGATGGCCCACGTGCCACTCCCAAGCCGTTTCAATAATCTTTTCAATTTTCGAGTACCGTAGCCGCCACCCTAGCTCCTTCTTTGCCTTTTCAGATGAGGCCACTAGTACCGCCGGGTCTCCTTCTCTTCTTCCACTTTCAATAACTTTAATTTCTTTGCCGGTAACCTTTTTGGCCATTTCTATCACTTCTTTTACACTATAGCCTCGCCCATTCCCTAGATTATATCGCATTGAATCTGAACCCTGCAAAAGTTTCTCAAGGGATAGGATGTGGGCTGTTCCCAGGTCATTGATGTGAATGTAATCGCGGATACAAGTACCATCTTTCGTTGGGTAGTCGGTACCAAAGATATTGATGCCCTCCCTCTTTCCTAGCGCTACCTGCAAAATCAGTGGGATCAAGTGGCTTTCCGGATAATGATCCTCACCGATTTCTCCGCTCTCATCGGCTCCTGCGGCGTTAAAGTATCTAAGAGCCGCATATTTAAAACCGAATATCCGATCATAAAAATCGAGAGTTTTTTCAATCTGAAGTTTCGTTAACCCATAAATATTTGTTGGCTTTTTAGGGTGCTTTTCATCAATAGGGATATATTCCGGCTCGCCATAAATCGCTGCTGTTGAAGAAAAAACGATTTTGCTAACATCTGTCTGGCGCATAGCTTCAAGCAATGTAACACTCCCTTTAAGATTATTCTCAAAAAAATTTAAGGGTTTTGCCATTGACTCTCCCGCCTCGATATAAGCAGCAAAGTGTAAGACTGCATCAACTCCCTCAAGTGCCTTTTTAGTCGCCTCAAAATCCAGGAGATTCCCTTGCACGAATTCCACATTCTCAGGTAAAGCTTCCTTGTGGCCGTTTTCTAAAGAATCAAAAATCCGCACTTTATAACCAGCTTGAAGTAACTGTCTGACCACGTGGCTGCCGATATAACCGGCTCCACCGGTGACTAAAAGATTACGATCCATCACTTTCCTCCGTACTGTTTTTTGTAATATTTTTGGTATTCGCCGTTTAAAATATTTTCAACCCAAGCCATATTATCGATATTCCACCGAATTGTTTTGGCAATTCCTTCTTCAAATGTAACTCGCGGCTTCCAACCAAGCTCCTTGGTGATTTTAGAGTGATCAATCGCATACCTGCGGTCGTGTCCTGGGCGGTCTTTGACAAAAGTCATTAAATTCCTCGTCTTACCTAACGCTTCCAAAATAGTCTCTGCTATTTCAATACTATTTTTCTCGCTATCTCCCCCTACACAATATGTTTCTTGCGGCTTCCCTTTCTCTATAACAAGAGCTATGGCTTCACAATGATCATCTACATAGAGATAGTCACGCACAGCTTTGCCATCCCCATATATTGGCAGGGGCTTATTCTCCCGAGCATTAGCCACAAAAAGCGGAATGATTTTTTCCGGAAATTGGTATGGACCATAATTATTAGAGCAATTAGTCATAGTATATTCGAGGCCAAAAGTGTCACCATAGGCTCGAACTAAATGATCAGAAGAAGCCTTGGAGGCAGAATAAGGGCTATGCGGGTTGTACGGAGTTTCTTCATTAAATTTCTTGCCGTCACTTAGCTCCAGCGCCCCGAAAACCTCATCGGTTGACACATGGTGGAATCTTTTAATTTTATTTTTGGAAGCAGCCTGAAGCAGTACCTGCGTACCCAGCACATTAGTCTCCACGAAAACAGCCGGTTCCAGAACCGACCGATCAACATGAGACTCAGCGGCAAAGTGGACCACATGAGTTACTTTCCTCATTAAGTCGTTAACAAGCGGACCATCACAGATATCGCCCTGAATAAATTCATATCTTGAACCACCTTCAACCGCTTTTAAGTTTTCCAGATTGCCAGCATAAGTTAGTTTGTCTAAGTTAAGGATCTCCCAATCACGGTTTTTGAGTACCCAGTGGATAAAGTTGGCACCGATAAAGCCGGCGCCGCCAGTTACAAGTATCTTCGTCATAATATCCCTCGATATAATTTAAAATTGTTAATTTGGAATCCCGCCTTTCATTTTTTGTGGCTAACAGCTATTTTCCCGGCCATCAGATTAGCAGCTCTTAAAAGGCTGTCAAATGTTCCCGCATCTTCCCAGATTCCCTCAATTACATCAACACTTAGTTCACCCTTTTCTAGATAGATATTATTTAAATCGGTTATTTCTAGCTCGCCTCTATCAGAACGTTTCTGCTTTTCAACAAATTTAACCACACGATTATCATAGGTATAGAGCCCCACAACCGCATAATTGCTCTTTGGTTTTTGGGGTTTCTCTTCTATAGTTACTGCATTCATTTTCTCATCAAAGTTAACTACACCGTATCTTTCCGGATCATGGACTTCCTTGGCATAGATCTTTGCCCCTCTTTTAAAATTTTTAATCTGATCGGAAAAATCATGGTCAAAGATGTTATCACCAAGAATGAGAGTTACATTATCTTCATCAATAAAGTCTTTCCCATAAATAAAAGCCTCGGCCAGACCACCGGGATTTGGCTGGACCACAAAGCTGAATTGTGCTCCGAACTCTTTTCCTGTCCCCAGGAGGTTAAGATAATGACCGGCGAATTCCGGCGAAACTATTATTAAAATCTCTTTGATGCCCGCTTTGACCAAAGTCTCTATCGGGTAATAGATCATTGGTTTGTTATAGACCGGCAAGAGCTGCTTTGACGTGACCCAAGTCAGAGGTCTAAGACGTGTTGCGCTCCCTCCGGCAAGTATTATTCCTTTCATTTTTGCTCTCTTGTTATTTCTTTTAAAAATTTTCTAAAGTCAGCACTTAACTTTTCATGCTTTAGGGCCATTTTTACGGTAGCTTTTAAAAAACCAAGTTTATCTCCTGTGTCTAGCCACTCACCCTCTATTTTTTTGCCATAAATTGGCCTACCTTCTTCCAGCATTATATCAAAAGCGTCAGCCAGCCTGATTTCACCAGATTTCCCCTCTCTCATATTACTAAGAACTTCAAAAACATCTGGGGTGATAATGTACTTCCCCACAGCTACAAGATTAGACGGCGCAACTTCCGGATCAGGCTTTTCAACTAGTTTTTTTATCTCATAAATATCCTCGGTCAATTTTTTACCATCGATTACACCGAATTTTTTTACTTCATTTTTCGAAATTTTGCTCAAGCCGATAATCGGTTCACGATAATTCTTAAAAGTTTCTATCAGCTGTTGAGATGAGGGCACTTCACTATCATAAAGGCAATCCCCGAACATCACAAGAACCGGCTCGCTTCCTAAAAGATGGGCAGCCTGCAGAAGCGCATGACCATCGCCAAGCGGAAGCGACTGACGAACATAAGAAAATTTGGCAAGGTTAGGAATTTTCTGAACCGCCGCCAAAAGGTCTTTTTTATTTTTTTCGACTAAAGTATCTTCAAGCTCATATGAGATATCAAAATGATCCTCGATAGCTCTTTTCCCCCGACCCGTAACAAAGATAATTTCCTCGATGCCTGAAGCAACTGCCTCTTCAACTAGATACTGAATAACAGGTTTATCAACAATGGGCATCATTTCTTTAGGCATCGACTTTGTGGCCGGCAAAAATCTAGTGCCAAAGCCCGCTACCGGCATAACTGCCTTTTTTACTTTGTCCAAATTCTACTCCTTAGTTATAAAAATTCTCCGCTCGGTTCCGGCACCTTCAGAATAACTGGTAACCCCGGAAATTTTCGACACCCTTTGATGAGCCAACATTCTTTCGTAAGGGTTCATAGTTGGCATCATTTCTTCCATGCCGGTTTCTTTAACCTTTTTTACCGCCGCATCAACCATACTTTCAATCCTTTTTTCTTTATCTTTCAAATAGTCACCAACATCCACAACCAAAGAAGTCCCTTCCGGCAAATCTGCCCTCATAATCAGTGCAATAATATAACGAAGAGCAAAGAGATTCTCGCCTCTGTAACCAATTAAGAGAGCTTTATCTTTCGAATCAATCGCAATTTTTATCCTACCCTCTTCAGCGGAGACACTAGCTTTTGCATCCACCCCTAAAAGAGACAAAATCTTTTCTACCTTTGCCTTAACCTCTTTAATTGTACTTATACTAATTGCCATAATCGGTTATTTTTTCTTTTTAATTTTCAAATGCTCAAGCACTGTTACTTCTTTATTCATAATCAACCATTGTTGGTAAGCTGCTATACCAGTAGAAGCCGTCCAATATAAAGGTAGGGCAGCTGGAAGAGTCAATGAAATAAGCAATGTAATCCCCGGAAATATGTAGACCATGTTAGCCATCATTTTTTGCGAGGCATCCTCGGGCTTATCAGGCGTCATCAGTTTAGTTTGAAGCAGCTGAACACCACCAGCGATAATGGCAAGAATAATATTGGGCTTGGCAAGATCAACCAGACCCAAGAAGCTGGTATGGAGTGATCCGTCTGCGACAATAACTGACTTTACAGTCGGGAAATTTTTTACCCAAGCATAGAGCTGTGAAACAAAACTTTTTGAATTATTAGCCACATGGATAAAGGTCGGATCTTTGAATTTTATAAATACCCAATAGAGACCGATGAGAACGGGCAACTGTAGAAGCGTCGGCAAGCATGAAGAAAAGGGGCTGACTTCTTTTTCTTTGTAAAGTTCGGCCATTGCTTTTTGCAGCCCTTGAGAATCGTTTTTGTATTTCTTTTTTATTTTCTCAATTTCAGGCTGAATTGCCTTTAAAGCTTTCTGGTTATACAATGACTTAGCTGAAAGAGGCCAAAGGATTACTCTAAGAATAACTGTGATAGTAATGATAGCTAAACCAAAATCCCAACCCGGCATAATGCTATAAAGAAGTATCACAAAGTTTAGAAGCGGTTGTGTTATAAATAGATTAAAAATGTTTCCCATTTGTTTTTTTTTTGCTCCGATATGTTTAATGCTTACTAATATTTATTTTACGGGATCTTCTCCTCCTTTGGAAAAGGGATTGCACCTTAAAATACGCCAAGAACCCATGAGTCCGCCTTTTATAATACCGTATTTTTCTATGGCTTGGTAGGTGTATTCGCTGCAGGTAGGCTGAAACCTGCAGTAGCCATACGGAAATTTTGCTTTTAAAGGACCGTGATCCGGTGAAAGAGTTTTCTGGTAAAGCCGGATTAAAAGTAAAAAGGGTCTTCTCATTTTTTTAAGCCTCCCTTGCTAATAGCCTCAAATAATTCTTTTTTTATTTCTTCTGGTTTGCTGGTTTGGGCTGTATTTTTTACAAAGATCACAATATCAAACCCGGACTTTATTTTATCATAATCAACTAACACGGCTGCTCTTAAAACCCTCTTGGCTCGATTCCTCTCAGTCGCTTTTTTGGAATATTTTTTACCGACGACAATACCTATCTTGGTAAGCCTGGATCTATTTGTATAAAAACTAAGATTAAAAGACTTCGAGTGAAGCCTTTTTCCTTTTTGATATACACGATTGAAGTCGTGGCCCTTTCGTAATCTTTTCTCTTTAGGAAGCATGGTACTCCTAAGCTGTAAGCTTAGTCCTGCCCTTTTCTCTTCTTCTTTTCAAGACATTTCTACCAGACGCTGTAGACATTCTTTTTAAAAAACCATGTCTTTTTTTTCTTTTAGCCTTTTTGGGCTGGAAAGTTCTCTTCATAATAACTTTTCCTGATTATTTTAATACTATATAAGTTTACCGTAAAATCAGCTTTCAGTCAACCAAAACCAACTTAGTCGGAAGTTGATTTTGAACTTAGACTGTTGGCTGTGGAAAAAACCAAGACCAATAATTCCCCTTGTGTATAACTTGGTTTTTCGTTATAATAGCCTCAAAATACCGGGTGGGTGAACGCATACTGAGCAATACGAAAGCGAGATTGCTAGTTGGCTCAAATTTTGGGCGCAACGTTATTTTTTTCTTACACTTTAAAGCTTGACGGAGATATTTTATGGATAATAAAAGCTTATGGCAAGCAGTCCTGGGAGAACTAGAACTAACCTTATCCAAGGCCAACTTCACTACGTGGTTTCGAGGAACCAATATTATTTCTCAGGAAAAGGGAGAAATTATCATTAGCGTACCTAACGTTTTCACTAAGGAATGGTTGGAAAACAAATATAACTCTAAAATAAAAGAAGTCTTAGAGCATATTACCGGCCCTATATCAAAAATTACGTATAAAGTTGGCCAAGTCGAGGCACTCAAAGAAGAGATTCAAGAAGCTGCAAGCCAAGAAGAGGCTCTAGATTTCGACATCGAAGAAATGCCCGAGGTCTTGGATAGTTTAAACCCTAAATATATTTTCGATAATTTTGTGATTGGAGAAACAAACAAGCTGGCTACAGCCGCCTGCCAATCCATAGCTAAAAACCCCGGCAGTGCCTATAATCCTCTTTTTATCTACGGGGGAGTGGGTTTAGGAAAAACTCATCTTATCCAAGCGATCGGAAATGAAATGAAAAAGAAGAACCCTAAAAAAAGGGTTGAGTACATCACTAGTGAAAAATTTACCAATGAACTTATAAAAGCAATTTTTGATAAAAAAACTGACGCCTTTAAAAACAAATACAGGAAGGTTGATGTTTTAATAGTTGATGACATACAATTCCTCGGCGGAAAAGAGCAGACTCAAGAAGAATTCTTTCACACTTTTAATGCTCTTCATCAATCAAACAAACAGGTGGTTTTAGCTTCAGATAGGCCGCCAAAAGCAATACCCACTCTAGAGGAGCGCTTGAGGTCTCGGTTTGAGTGGGGTCTACTTGTTGACATTCAGCCTCCCGAGGTTGAAACACGTATAGCTATTTTACAAAAAAAGGCCATTCTGCGCGGCTACGAGCTTCCGCTTGAAATATATGATTATATTGCCAGAAATATTCAGCACAACGTTCGTGAACTTGAAGGAGCCTTAAATAGAATTATTGCTTATGCGGAATTAAACAACAAAAAACCGGACATGACACTAGCCCAAAATGTACTGGGGAGCCTTCTTTCAAATCCAAAAAGAAAAGCGCTCACCGGTAAAAAAATTCTCTCTGGCGTTGCCGACTTTTTTGATCTTTCTGTTTCCGATTTAATCAGTAAAAAAAGAGATAAAGAAATAGTTCTGCCAAGACAAATTGCCATGTATTTAATGAGAGAAGAGCTAAGCCTTTCCTATCCAAAAATTTCAAGGGAAGCCGGTAAAAATGATCATACTACCGCTATGCATGCTTGTTCTAAAATAGAAAAGGAAATGGATAAAGACGAACCCCTTAGACATAATATTAATTTAATTCGTGAGAGATTATATATCAGCTAAATATGTGGAAAAGATAAGTTTTTTTGGGGAAAAGGCGTGAAAATATTGATAATAAATATGTGATAATAAAAAATGAAAAAATATTTTTAAACAACAAGTTAATTTCATCCCCATAAAAATAACCTATAAAATCCCATAAAAAACACAAGGAAAAATATAAAAAATAAACTTAGAAAATGACTTATAGACAGTTTACACAGACACTATAACTAACTAATACTAAATTTATATAAAAAATATCTAATAAGAATGTGAGGAAAAATGAAAGTTACTCTATTAAAAGAAAATCTATCTAAAGGACTAAATATTATAAGCAGAATAGTCTCAACTCGAGGAAGCCTTGAAGTTTTAGGTAATATACTTATTAAAACAGAGAAAGGAAGAGTATGTTTATCAGCTACAAACTTAGAAGTAGGAATAAACTATCGGATTGGGGCTAAGGTTGATAACGAAGGTGCTATTACTGTTCCTGCCCGGCTCTTTAGTGAATTTGTCAATTCTCTCCCAAATGAAAAGATTACTTTAGAACTCGATGGCGATACTCTGATATTAAAATCAGATAATTATGAATCAAATATCAAAGGTATCTCAGCAGATGAATTTCCTTTAATTCCGGAAATAAAAACAGGTAAAGTGATGGATATAAAATCTTTAGAACTAAGAGATATAATATGTAAAGTAGCTTTCGCAGCAGCTATTGATGATTCTAGACCGGTTCTTGCTGGAGTATATTTAAAAATCGAAGGCACAAAAGTAACTCTAGCAGCCACAGATAGTTATCGTTTAGCAGAAAAGGTTATTACTTTAAAAAATGGGAAAAGCAAAAAAGAAGAATTAATACTGCCGGCTAAAACTTTGCTTGAGTTAAGCCGTATTTTAGGTGAAATTAAAAATGATACTTTGGTGAGTGTGTATTTATCAGAAAATCAAATACTTTTTGAAACTGACGGACTTGACTTTATCTCTCGCCTTATTGAAGGTCAATTTCCAAATTACCAGCAAATCATCCCGGATAATTCTGATACAAAAGGCGTTATTAATAAAGACGAGTTTCTTACCGCTGTAAAAATCGCCAGTCTTTTTGCGAGAGAAAACGCTAATAGTATAAAATTATCCATGAAATCTAAAGGTGTTTTAGAGGTTGATTCCGGAGGTTCTCAGGTCGGACAAAATAAGGCAAAAATTCAGGCAAAGGTCGATGGCCGGGATGGTGATGCATCCTTTAACGGAAAATATATTATAGACGTCCTAAATATCTTAAGTGATAAAGAGATAAAGTTTGAGATTAGCGGCAAACTGAACCCGGGAATTGTTAGAACTGTGGGCGACAAAGGATATATTTACATTATTATGCCGCTTAGAAACTAGAATGTGCGCTTTGTACTTGTAAGCTATAATATAGATAAATAATAAGGGATTTTACAGACTATTTCATTTTTGTATGGATCTTAATCTTTCATTCTGGATTCATATTTAAAATACTATATTCAAATGTTTATTAATTATTTAAAATTACAAAACTTCCGGTCATATAAAAGTTTAAATATTAAACTTGATGTAAATACTATTTTTATCGGTTCAAACGCTCAAGGGAAAACTAACCTGCTTGAAGCCATATTTTTGATGACAGTTGGCAAATCTTTTCGAGGTAAAGAGCGTGACATGGTTTTTTGGGATAAGGACTTTTTCCGCATTGAAACTAAGTCTGAAAATCCTAGACCGTTAAAAGTAGAATATATTTATGAATCAGGTGTTGGTGGCGGCAGGAAAACAGTAAAGATAAATGGTGTTAAAAGGGCTAGTTCCGCTCTTTTAGACGGTCTGAAATGCATTTTCTTTTCTCCGGATGAGATAGATATGTTTTTTAACTTTCCGGCTGAGAGACGGCGGCATTTTAATATTTTTATTTCTCAAATAAATAAAGAATATGCCAGAGAACTTATTAAATACAGAAAAATTTTGGATCAGCGAAACGCGCTGCTTCGTAAAATCAGTGAAAGAAAGGCAAGTATTGATGATCTGGAGTTATGGGATGGAAAGCTGGCTGAACACGGCTCAAAAATTATTAGCGAAAGACACAAAATAGCAGATGAGCTAAATAAAACCTTGGTATGTGACTATAAAAGGGTGTCAAAAGATAAAGAACAGCTGGCACTTATCTATAACCCGGCAATATCTAGTAAAAAAAGCGCCAAGGAAAATGAAGATTTTTGGGCTGCTTTTCTAGAGATTCTTTTGAAATCCAGAGAAAGGGACTTAGCGGCTAAGGTTACTACTTCTGGCCCTCACAGGGATAATTTTTCATTCCAGTTAAAAGGTAGAGGCGTGGAGACTTTTGCTTCCAGAGGAGAGCTACGTTCTATTATTTTGGCCCTAAAGCTATCTGAGGCCAATCTTTTGAGAGAAAAAACAGGAGAACAACCAATTTTACTGCTCGATGATGTTTTTAGTGAGCTAGATGAAGATAGAAGGGAGCATTTGACCAAAACTTTTAATGGCCAGCAAACTCTGGTGACTACCAATGACTTAGATCATATTAGCGTCGATTTACGAAAAAGTTCTAGAATTTTCAAAGTGGAAGACAGCAAAGTAGAGGAACTTAAATGAATAATCTGGGTGATGTTTTTGAAAAAAAGCTGGCACAGCTTAGGATAAAAAAACAAATTAACGCCGCACTTATTTGTGAAGCGTTTGATAAGGCCGTCGCAGAAGTTTTCGGAGAACAGGGAGCTAAAAACGTGAAAGCCATTTCATATAAAAACAACACTTTGAAGGTTGGGGTATCATCAAGTGTTTGGGCGAGTGAGATTAATCTCAGACAACTTGAATTGGCAGAAGATAGGAGTATGAGGTTTATATATAAGCAAGATTTACATTACCTAAGGTAAGCGGGGGTATCCCACACGATGTTTATATTTGGGTCATGGGGGTCAATACCTGTGTTTTTTAATAAATTTAAAATTTTGTCTTTATAAATTGAGGTTGGGGTTTTCAAGAAAGTTACAAAGAGAGAATTATTTATATTATAAAGATTATAATCATTTGTTTTAATGGGCAAAGTGTCGAGAAATTTATTAAATTTTTCAACATTTGGGTCTATTAGTGTAAATTTTAAAGCGGTGTCATTTTTAAGATCCACCTCCTCATTTACTTCAGAATAACCAGCCTTAGTGATTTTCACCATATGTTTTCCGGAATTTAGCTTAAAATAAGTTGGAGACTGGCTACTGGTTTGATTATCGATTGTTACTTTTGCATCAGATGGCTGGGTTGTTATGTAAAATTTAAACTTCTTAGGGACAAGAAAGTAAATCAAAAAACAACCAACAATAATCATAATAATTATGAGGATGATGAATTTAAACTTGTCTATTAGTTGATGCATTTGAATATATTAAAATATAGGTTTTTATTTTTTACAACTAAAGGCATCTCCGTAACCATTATTATTTAAATAGTTGAGAGGCATTGAGTAAGTTTTGGTCATACTGGTATGGTTGTTATTATCAGAAGAGGGTGAGTACTTTTCAAGGTAAGCATCAAATGATAGTGGACCCGCTTTACACTCTGTGCATGATCCGTTTGGATTTACATAAACATCGTATATGTAAGCTGCCTGTCCGTAAAGGCTGTCCTTCCAGCTTGCGTAACTATACCATTTCCTCCCATTTACCATACAGCCTGGTTGACTTGCAGTTGCAGTTCTTCCGAAAGCATTATGACCTTCAGCGCAAGGAATGGCTGTGCCTAAAGATGATTCTGTCATTGCTTCTCCAATAAGTATTAAAGGGTTGATATTGTTTTCTTGAGCAGCTTGAACAAAATCCAACCCCATGCCTTTATATGGGGAGTCGATACCGGTACTTTCTATAAAAGCATTGATACCCTGAGCCATTTTATCTGGGTCAGTAATATTTGCTGAACCGCCCGCCGGTGATAAGCAATCAGGCCCGGCTTCACCACTTCCTCCACATTTCAAATCCTTATCTGCCAAAGAAACTAGGCCTGACATAATATTGATAAACTTTTCTTCATTTAGGGTGTTGCCATTGAGTACATTCCACTTTCTCACAAATCCTATGTCGTACTGGTCTTCTATGAAAATGAGGTTCGATAGATCTATGGAGTTAGCTAAAGACCCAAGACCTTGGGTGTCTCCACCCAAGGAGTGGATAGTATAATCCTGCGCATAAGTGTCTTTTATTCTCTCTGCTTCGTTGTAAACCATGGCTTCATCCATCTTGTGTTGGGGATTGAACTCATACCAAAGACCACCTTCACGATCAGCGCAAGTAGGGATTTTTATCTCATCTTTTAAGGGTCGGTTAGGGTCAATAGGTGGTTTTTGCTTCCAAGGGTTCCCGCAGTCAAGTATGGCTGGATCGCTAAGTGTCCCCATGTTAGTAGTTGCACCTGAGATTGCTAAAAGTATCAGCGGATTAATTTGTTCTCCTCCATCAAGTTCGCTGGCACTCACAAAAAGCGCCCCGGGATCATTCCCGTTTAGGTGGTTAAAAGGTGAAGTTGGATACTTCTGTTTCAAATATTTATTAATGGCATCAATAAGTTCAAGACGATTTTGTCCTGATGTAGGAGCATCTTTTGCCTTGCTTTCTTCAAAATCTACTCCCCACATACCCATACAGCCCATTCTTGCCTCAAGTTTTGTATATTGGTCGCAATATTTGCAAATGTTTGAGTTTAATAAACATATCTGGTTAGATGTGTTAGAGTTGGATGTACTTGACGGAAGACCTGTTCTTATATCGTTTAGTTTGCTATACAAATTAGTACCAGGACAGGATGTATTATTCATATCTGTATGTGCTCCATCGTGATTGTCATCGATATTTCCACAACCACTGCCTGTGCATTTATAGTCCTTATGCCCGGCGATATTGGGGCTAGAGATTGTTGGATGTCCCTCTGTCCCCGGGAATGCGTCGTTGCCTTGAAGATCAATATGGTATGTTTCATTTAACCAAAGAATGAGATTTCTTGCTGCAGCCATACTTGCTTCACTGGGCTCGGCATTTTCATAATTTCCCATAATGGCTATTCCAATACTTCCGACGTTGTAGCCCTTAGTATGCCCCCCGACTACATTCATACCACCGGCACGACCTTCATAAATATTACCCTGCTTGTCTATTACATAGTTGTAACCAATATCTCCCCAGCCCCTTTTAATATGTTCCTGCCAGATACCCCGCATGTCTGCTTTCGGGTCGTTTGTTGTAGTTGAAGCAGTATGATGGATAATGTATTTTTTAGCCGGTGAGTACTGAGGGGCCCAGTTAGGTGATGATTCGCCATCAGGGCAACCCCAATCAGTCCTGGAAATAATATGGGGGCTTTGCGGATTATCAGCGTTTGCGATCGGAAAAATCAATAGTCTGCCCAAAAAACTTTCAACCTTTTTTAAAATGCCGCTTCTGGTATCCATGTAGTAGAGATTTATATTTTTCAGTATCGGGCTTAAACTTGTGTTAGAAGTTTTAAGCACAATTTTATATTGGATCTGGTTACCGGTATAGAAAAATGGGGCTTCAGGGCTTAGTTTTTGATTTGCAGTTCCATCTTTTTCTCCGGTATCCCCTTCTATTTTTTGCCAGTTGCTCCATTTGCCGTTCTCCCCCAGTCTTAGATATAATTCTAAGCTTGTACCTTGGGGTGTTTCTTGTTGCCAGTATGGAGCCACCCCACTGAATTCAAAACTGGTGGTAAAGACTTTTGATTTGTATATTCTCTCAGGGTTAAAAGACCCGGCGGCATTTTTATCTAGAGAAATATTTTTATCTGTTTGGTCTTCTTTTATGGTTGATGTTTTGAAGACTTTAGTGGATGTTTGAGTAGAAGAAGCAGTTTTCTGTTGTTTCGTTTTAATGAAAGAAAGGCCTGTGGCAACAGCCAATAAGAAAAGTGCCAAGAGGACGGAGGTAAACATTAAAAATCTTTTTTTTGATGTTATTTCCATTTTTTACTTTTAAAATTTGTTATCGTAAACCCAATTTATTTTTAAACTTTGAGGATCGGCCGCCCCATGGTCGCTAAACCACTTGTACACTTCTGCTTTTGACTGCGCCTCACGTTCCCTGAAAATATAAACATGCATTGTCCCATCTTCATAAGGTGCACTTATATAGTAGTCTTTTGCTTGGACAGGCAGCTGGGATGCATACGGATATGCATCGTTATAATCATTAACCTTTTTTGCAACTTCAGCTGGACTTTGCATATAACCTCCCCCTGTTCCTATTGCTTCAGGGGGGAGGATCGAGAGAGAGTAGTTTAGACTGACAGATTTTTTTAGAGGAGCAATTGAAAATGAAGTTTTCAGGTTTTTATAGTCTTTGTGTGATATTTCAATGTTGAAAGTTCCTGATTTAAGTTCAATAGTGGCAGGTGTTTTGCCGGTGATATCTCCTATCTTAAAACTTGCTGACGATGGAGAGGAGATAATAGTCACCTTTTTCTTTGTCTGGCCTTCTAAAAATAAAAGTATTAAAAGGAAGCATATAAGAGTTATGCTGATTAAAGAGGCAATAATAATGAATTTCTTATTATGGGTGTACATAAAAATATGCTCCGCTTGGATCTATGCTTTGTAAATGGCTGACAGTGATAATATATGGGTCGGGGCCGTTTGGGTATGGATCATTGACGGTAATATTGTCACCCTTTTTTGAGTCCAGCACAATAAAGTGGCCGCCATACATATTAGTTGAAGCGATGATCGGTTCGTTCCCTTTCTCTATGCGTTGCATGGCTTCACTAAATCCGATTTGTGATGAACCCATATTGTAGTATTTACTTGCAACATCAGGGAATAAGCTCCATTTAGACCCCCCGTCTACTTCATTTAAAGCTACGCCTTGTTTAGCTACCTGTCCGGGGTCAGTATTTTGGCCGTAATATGCTAGGACCATAGCCAAAGAAGTCGGGCCACAACCCCATGCACACACAGTGGCACCATATGTGTTATTTGCCCATCTTGGATCGCATTGACTAAAAAGTGGGACCTTACTTAATGGGCTACCCGGATTCGGAGAAGCGCTTGGGTTGCGGAAAAGATCCTCAAGTGAACAAGCTGTATTATAACCCTCGGTAGATGTTTCATTTTTATACCAGCCCAAAACTCCCAGACGATTTCTATATCCATCAGCATCGAAGCCGTCCCAGAGCCAATGACTATTATTGTAATAGTCAAATTTATCTTTTAGATATCGATCGGTGAAACATTGCTCTTGTGATTCCTTTTTAACGTACAAACAATGGTAGTTGCTAATGTATTCTTCGGCAATGCCCACGGGATATTGGCCATCAGGCCTTATTTTGTTTTGATAATTTCCATCCTCATCAGGTATAAGTTTACCGCTAGGGTCTCTTAGGGCATTGGCTGTTTGAAGCTCTTGGCCAATTTTTTCTAAGCGGTCTTTTACGTTACCCTGCCCTCCCACATCTTCCATAAAACAGTCATAGCAGTTTTGGAGCCCCGCATCTTCTATGTTGCGAAAATCTATGGCTGCGATCATTTCCCAGGGTACGCCAGTTTTCTGGCCTGCTTTTCTGACTACTCTACCATAACATCCAGCATCATTATTGCCTTCATCAAGGGTTTTTGTTACAACCTTCCCTTCCTTATTATGGGTTGTGATGACACCTGAAGTTTTGAGAGCATCTTCAGACCATTGAGGAATCTGAGTAACTGTACATATATTATTGGAGTTTCCCGGGCCCTTACCTCCAAATACGTTATAAACTTTAGAAGCGGCACCTGTCACAACGTCTATAGTATAATGTTTGAACATTCCGATTGTACCTTCCACTAGCGCAAAGGGGCCAAAAATTATCGGTACCCATATCGAAACAATTATACTTAAGATGATGGCACCGCCTAAAATAATTTCTACCCATCTTCTTCTAATGACCTCCAGCGCATTTTTTACAGCCCCGAAAACATTGCCTTCAGCGGCCTCGGCAGCAGCCATTCCGGCTTGTGCAACATCTGCGCCAACTTTACCCCCGGCTTTTTCACCAACTTCTCGAGCCTTATTACCGGCTGTATCCCCTGAGGCAATTGGGTTTTTCCCTTTCTTTCTGAGTTTCCGCAGATTTTGATCGTCATATGTATTTGCCATTACTCTTCCTCATATTCTTCCTCAAGTTCTTTTAACTGCTCAGGGTCTGTAGTTACAAGCTCGTCTTCTGTTTCAGAACGGATGACTTGTATAATAGCGTGGTTAAGACCGGCAATAAAGAGCCCCTCTCCTGTTTCACAGCTAAGCAGAAAGTTTCTCTCCGCATCAGTAAGGTCAAAGACTTCTTTAATTAAATCTGCTTGAGACGGGTGTTGTTTTAAGAGCAGTGATAAGGAGGCATTTGATATTAGAGGCTTGCCGTACTCGCTTTTTAGAAAATCTCCTATATCCTGGCCAATTACAGTTGTGCCAAGATAATATTTTCTTCCCCTTTTTGCCACAGAATATAAAAACTGCGCAGAGTCTTCATATTTCATGAGCATCCAGGCCTCGTCGACCACTAAAAGGCGCTTCCTTTTATCACTTTTTACCTTGGTCCAGATGAAGTTTAAGGTAGAATACATAGCGATCGGACGCAGATCTTCTTCAAGGTCGCGGATGGAGAAACAGACAAAACGATTTGCTAGTGATACATTTGTATAATCATTGAAAAGTCCTGAAAAAGTACCGTCTGTAAACTTATTTAGCCTTAAGGCCATACTTTCACCTCCCGGCATACTTTCTAGTACGTTTTTTAGATCAGACATCAGTGGTGGGGTCAGGTGGTGGGTTGCAGGGTCTTCAGTAATGCCTTTTGCGGCATAAGTCTCGACTAAAGCTTTGTCTAAAATGTTTTTTTCTTCATCTGTAAGGTCTCCGAGCATTACTCTCAAAAGTCCGTTTAATATAATTATATTGCTGCGAAGAGCATCTCGCTGATCCTCGAAGTCAGAGACATTTTGGGGAAGATCAAAAGGGTTCAATATTTGTTCTGAGTTTAGATGGATGTTAATGTATGAACCACCAACCGCCTCACAAAGTTCTTCAAACTCCTTTTCGGGGTCGATCACAATAGCATCAGCATCAAACATCAGTTGTCTGAGAATCTCAAGTTTTGCCGCATAGGATTTACCAGCGCCCGATGTAGCGAGGATGACTGAATTATAGTTTTGCAGCTTAAAACGATCAAAAATAATTAGACTGTTATTAATCTTGTTTGCACCGTAGAGAATTCCTTCATTGTTTGTAAGGGTGGAGGAAACAAAAGGAAAAGATACAGAGACTGCTTCAGTGTCCATATTTCTATTTATAGAAAGTTCATCTTTACCCATGGGCAGACAAGTGTTAAAACCTTGTTCCATCTGAAGGTTTGCATGTTTAGTAAAGACCATATGGATGCCAAAAAGATTTTCTAAGCTTTGAGTATCTTCATTTAACTTATCAAGGCTGTCGGCATATATTGTTACATAGATACCTTGCTGAAACATCTTTGCCAGACCGGTAGTGATATTGTCCCTTAAATCTTCAATATCGGCGTAAGTTGCCTCGAGAAATGGGTTGCGAGTCAGGCCTTTCTCTGCCTCCATGACTAGAGATGATTCAACTTGTGAAGACTTAGATCTCAGCTTCTTTAGGGTTGACTCGGTATTTTGTGGATAGATATGCATCGAAAGATCTAAAATAATATCCACATTTATAATTTCAGAAAGCCAGCCAGAGTTTAAAAAACGAGGATATTCATAAACGAAAAGGGTCCTGGCGAAGGTATCGCCCAGTTTAATATAATCAAAAGTCACTTCAAAAGATGAGGGCGATATCATATCACGAATGGACATTATACCGGCACGAAATGCTTGCATCTGATTTTGCTTTTGAATTTCCTCAGGCGTTAAAGGCTGTTTCTTTTTGATTAAAAAATCTAAAATACTCATTTTTTATTGCTAACAACTTTATAATTTATCAAATATTGTTCTCCACATCTTCTCTTTTAGAAATATATTGCGCCCCTAGCTGATCCAAATGTTTTATATGTTCATGTCCGGCAGTTTCGGGATTATAACAAGCATAAAAAAGTTCTATTAAGGCTTCTGTGGGCAAAGGTGTGGAAGTGAGCCCAACTTCTGCTAAGGTGGACATTGTGACTTCTGCCCTTTGTCGCAACTGTTTCAAACCATTTTCATAACTTTCATTCGTTGCGCTTGGATGGCTCGTCTTTTTTAGCCCTAAGTATGAAAGTAGACCTTTTGAGCTGCTCTCAAGCACATTTGGATAATAAGGAACAATAACAAAGAATCTTTTGTCCATTACATTCACACTAGACAGGATGTCTTCTAGAAAGTCTATATAATCTTCGGTTTGTTCTTTTAAGAGAGAATTTTTTTGTTTTGTTGCCTCTTTTTTTAGTGTGGCAAGGTAAGAAGTGAGGTCGACTTTTCTAGATTGAACTAGAAACTGAAGAGGGAAGCTCACGGAATTTAGGGCGCTTTCATACATATCCATAACGGTGTTTTGTTCTTCTTCGGAACGAAGTGCCAGATTTATGCTAGAAACCATGATGACTACATGGAGTGAACCATCTTTTAGAATCAAGGTGTCGTCTTTGATTTGATCAATTTCCAAAAATCTTTGAGTGCTCTCAAAGTGTTGTTTATTGCTATGTGTTGATTTTTTGTTGAAAGGGAACATTATTCTTCTTCTATTTTATAGCCAGTTATATCCGGTTTTTTATAATTATATTTTTTTGCCGGGTTTATGGATGCCATTTCTGAGATAAGAGGCTCTTTCCCTGGCTGTTTTGCCTCGACTTTCTTTCGAGCATCTTCAAGGCTTTGGTCAATCACGGCATCTCCTTTGTCAAAAACTGTTTCTGCTTTTATTTCATTTACTTTATTTTGTAAGCCGTAAGCTCCACCGGTGTCTACCATGAGGGATATTTTTTCTATTTCTCCTTCCGCGTTTTCAAGAGGTGCCTTTGGTGGCAAGTTTTGCCCCTGTATGGTATCAGATTTTACCTGATCTGTCTGTGGCTTTGAACCTTGATCATTTTCTTTTTTCCAGACTCTCTGCCTCGGTTTTGAAATAAAAATGGCAAAAGGGATAATGTGGGTATAAACAGGCCTGCCATTATAAGGTACAAAACATATTAGAAGAGAAAAAGATCCGAAAAAGGCTCCGATTATTACTGCAGTTATAGTAGACATACCAAGATTCATAAGAAGCGCCATGACTATTACGGTGACTACAACAGCGACAAAGACAAAACCAAACTGTTTTAAGGTGAATGGCCCTATAATTTTGTCTTCAACGTTCATTTCTTGGGGTATTTTATGCTGCATAACTTACTATTCTTCAGTTTCTTTCATGGCTGCTTTAATTGTAGAAATAGATTTTTCCTTGCCCATTTGTGATCCGGTCTTTTCAAATGCAGATTGGGTGGAATATCGACCAGACATAGTTCTTTGACTCTTGCCGTAGTTGACTAGCTGATTAAAGTGGTCTTGACCGGCATCGCCTCTATTTTTGAAGTGTTGGAGGAAGACAGCGTCTCTATTTGCGTTCTGTTTAGATGCAAACCTTTTGAGTTTCCTTCTCTTCTTTTTGTCTGTTATACTTGCCCAGCCCCCTGTAGCCGCATTAAAGATATCATTGTCTGTAACTCCATGCCTATCTTGCAATCTTTGAAGTTGGGTGGCACCACCTAGGCGTGCACCTTTTTCAGACGTCCAGGACTTGTCTCTGCCCATAACTGCCCTTCCAAGAGCATTCATATTGCCGTCTTTTCCCCCAATCATACCTAACTTATTAATGGCGCGGTTTCGGCCAACCGCGCTTAAGGCGCTGCCGAGGCGAGCCTTTTTGTTTTTGTCAATTCTAGAGCTTCTGTCGGCTGCCCTATCTCTGATTGATTTCATATCTACCGGTGCGAAAGGTATTCCCTTCTTGCCGCTCATTCTATTTTGGATAGTTTGTCCGGCTGCTCCCAGCATCTTAAGAGGGAGATATACTGAAAGCGGAATCGTAACGAGGACTATAAGCATGGCTGAGAAGTCACCCAGAAAACCACTTGAGGGATTACTGGTGCCGCCTATGTTAACTATCGTCTGTGTCGCTTTCGGATTGTCTGGTACTACTGCATGGCTGCCTCCCCACATTTGCATGCCAACCCACAAGATCAGCATGCAAATCGGGAAAAAGAAAACCCACTTTATAAAGTTTTTTAGCCATTCTTGAAAATATTTCTCTGTCCAAGGAAGGATGGTTAAAGCGAAGGCTAAGGGTGCAACAATAATCATAAATGCCAGGAAAACTGCTCGGAAGAGTAAGGCTACCGCTAAAAAGATAAAAACAAAAAAACAAATAATGCAGATCAAAAGGACAAACCATGCCATGCCAAAACTTATATCTGAAATACTGTTTATTTTATCTTGGATACCCTGTAAACCGTTAAGGCTTAAAGATGACCCTCCATTGCTTTGCAGAGATCCTACTATTGCATGAGAAAAATTGATCAGAGAAATACATAAAAACTTGCTAAAAATAATAAAGAAGGAAGCCAAGATCATCTTGGGGATCATGCGGTTGACGCCCCATGTCTGAATCTGAATTTTCATGATATTCATAAAAGCGATCACTAAAATCGTGATGCCAAATATACTTAAGGACAATGCTCTGACCTGTGACCATGCGCTTTGTACATTGTCGTTTGTTATGACTGCAGTGGTGTAACCGACCGCTTCTTGGACCATCCAAAAACCAGCCCCAAGGAAACCTTTGCCAATATCTAAAATTATGGATGCCAGCGCACCTGAGATCATACTGGAAACACTGGCAAAAACCACATTTGGTGTTAAAAGAGCCGCTAGAGAAACACCGCAAACCAAAACTAAACCTTTAAGTAAAGTTCTTTTTGCAATGAAAAAATCATTAAGCTTTATAAATATCACCCTCATGCTCATATTATATGGCAGAAGCAGTTTGCATTGCAAGTATAGAATAAAAGTTCAATGGTATGCTTAAAAGCGCCAAATTGGCAAAATATTTAAGTTGGAAGTTTTAGCTTATCCGGTAAACAGGCTGATGACAAGATTTACGGCGAAAGCTGATATAACAATGATCACCAGTCCGATCAGAGCGTAGATAATAGTTTTCTTTGCTCCCTCTGCTTGTGAGGAATTGCCTGCTGAAGCCAGGTATCTGATGCCGCCGATAACCAGAAAGACTACGGCTAAAGCCCCGGCGATCAGAAGAAGCCATCCGCCAATTTTTTGGATTAATCCAACTACTTGATTGATAGGTTTGTCTGTGACTGAAGCTATAGGGACGGAAACTGTGGGAGTTGAAGGATCAGCCAACGCAGTGCCGGAAAGAGCCGATGATACGAGCGCAGACGCAAACATAAGTAAACTCTTTTTCATTTTTTGCCTCTTTTATTAATAATTTTTATTATCCGCCAAAAAATATTGCAACAATTTTCACTATTGAATATGCTAACACTACTATTATAAGGCCTATAAAAGCACCTGCAAGACTTTTTTTGGCCCAGGCAGTTTGGGTGGGATTGCCCATAGAGACCATATAGCCAACACCGGAGATGATGATCATAACTACCACTATAGCTCCGACGGCTATCATCATCATGCTTATGACATTTTGGATCACACATATTATAGAGTAGCCTTCTGTCGGGTTGTTGATATCGGGCTTCTTGCCTTCTGGTGTTTTGATTGTACAGCTTGAGATGTCAAAGAATCCGGTTAACTGTGGTAAATTATTAAATCCTATAGCATCAGTCTTAGGAAGATTCGGTGGCGCTGATCCAAGGCAATTAAGCAGGCCTGTCTCACTTTGCCCGGTGCAAGTTTTCATTCCGACTTGAATGGCGCAGTAATCCCGTAATGACTGTTTTTTTTGTTGAGCTATTTTCGCATTGTTTGGAGATGCCATACACTCGTTATATTTTGTTTGTGCGTCAGTTAAGACAAAAGCGTTTGGGCACATAGCCCCGCATTGATCGAGATGACCTTGCTGTGTGCCTGGCCTATTATCGCAAAATTGCATACAGTTATCAAATGTGCCTAAGTTTGCATCAGCGGCCTCTGGAGCTAGAGATAGGCCAGGAGGCAATGGTAAGTTAAAACATTTATTATCGCACGATGGTTGGTCAATCTGGCTTACAACAGAGCAATCCTTAAAACAAGCACTAGATAGTTCTTGATCTGAAAAACCTGCAGCCTTTGTTTTCTGAACTGACAAAAAATTCAATGATAAAAAAAGACCAAACAGAAAAAATGATAAAAAAAACACTTGTTTGATAAAAATATTGTTGATTTGATATTTTTTCATAAATACTCTATAGTCTCTGAACTAATGAATGTTCAGTTGTCCAAAACCTAATAGTTGCAAAACTACATTTGCTATAATAATAAGCCCCAACCCGATCAGCGCATAGAAGATGTGGCTTTTGGCGTCTGAAGTTCTTTGGGCATTGCCGGCAGCGGTGGCGTACATGATACCGCCGAGTACTATTTTCAAGATCGCCAAGCTACCAAAGAGAATGGTTCCGATAGTCCAGACATTTTGGACGTATTTGTCGATATTGTTACCTTGAAAACCACCTGGTATTTGTCCCGCACTAATAGATCCTATATCGCCGGTATTAAAGTTAAATGCATCTTGATAAGCTTTTTCAAGGGCGTCCTTCGACTGTAACGCGGCTACTGTAATGACACTATAGGGTTTGCGTTGTTTGCATGCTTTGTAAAGAGGGGTGCTGGTATCTGGGTGTTCTATGTTATGAGGATAAAGAGCTGTATGGCAAAAATAAAAATATGCTTGACCTTCACTTTGAGGCACCCAAAAAGTTGTATTATCCTGACTATCCTGATTATCCTTATTTTCCTCACCGGTAATCCACTGTTGATACAGGCAAGGCGCATAACGAAAAGGTGGTTCTGCATCTATGTGACTTAGATTATCGGAGCTCCATTCAAAATGAGCTAGGTGTACCATATCATTCCGCCAATCTTTGTCGGCTTTTATTGTATTGCGGTCAACCAGCGGCCAGCCGCTGTCGGTTACATGATGTGAAGTTATATATGCTACCCACGTACTTTCTAATGCATCACGGCATGCTATGTTTTCCTGAGACTCAAACGATTTTTTACCGTCCGACCAGTAGGAATTGTTGTCTGTGTCATAGCCATTAGTACTGTTACAAGCTATATCCCAACCATTAGTTCCATAGGTAGCACCATCATTATCATTTATGCAATCATTATAGTCCCTATTAGTTTTCCAACAATCACTAGCAGCAGTGATGCATCCTTTTGCATTATCATAATGAGGTGCTGGATCACTGCCCGCCAATGTTTTTACAGGATTCACGAAAAATGCAAAAAATATAAACAGGCAAGTCAAAGCAATGAATAATAGATATTTATTACTGATTTTTCTCATGCTGCCATTATATTTATATTGGCCGTAAAAGCCAAGTGTTATCTTCTTAAGTCTATGAGAAATACTATGTTTCTCTTAAGAATTTTCGAATATCTTCTACTTGGGCTTTTGTCTGCCCTCCTATCACAAAAACAGTCAGTTCACGTTCTAGTTTGTCGAGTTCCTTTATCTTTTCTTCATAGAGCTGATTGTTTTGTTTTTTCTCATTTTGTTCCCTAACCCCTTGGCGGTATCTTTTTCTTGCAAAGTCAGCTTCCGCGGCAAAAAGTTTAGTTTTGGCTTCTTCAAGAGCTTTTTCTAGTTCATGCATTTGCGATGCAGTTTTTCTGATAGAGAAGTCTGAATCTTTAATGAGCCTTTCCGTTAGAATAATGAAATCTTTTTTTTCTATAAATTCTTCGCTCTTAATATCCAAAAGCTGGGTGAGAGTTTCTCTTTCTTTGCGCGTCAGTTCTTCCTTGCGGTTTTCCATGTCGACTACCAGTTCTTCGGCCACTTTCTTCTTTTCTTTTAACAAGAGCATGGTTAGCCTTATATTACCTAAATTGTTTGTCAGGCTAAAAACATGCCGGCGTCTTGTCTTTAGAGAACCCCGACTGTCTATTTCGCTTTCTGTCGTTTTCGTATCTTCAGAAAGAAGTGAAACAATTGTCTGGAAAGTTTCGCAGACATCATCGAATATCTCTTCGAAAGATCTCTTTTTGTCTTTCCGGGTTAGGCTAGTAATATTTTCTTCTGCCATAAGTTATAACTCCTTGCATATTTCTTCCAGTTTGTCGGCTTTATTTTTTGCGGTTTTCTTTATAGCGTTAATCGTTTCTCTGCCGATAAATTTGCTTATTTCGACCGGCGTTGTCACCCCGACGAAAAGTGCCGTTTCCTTAGCACCTCTGCTGCTGAGCGTGAGCAGTTTATTAAATTTATTCTTCATACCGATAGCTATTATTTTCTTTTCCGTTTTTTTGGCATCTTCTTCGGCTTTTTCTATTATTTCATTGATTAGCTCCACTCTCCGGTTAATTTGTTCAAGATGCCCTCCGGTGGGTAAAGTCCTGTGTTTTTGGTCTTTTTCTCCAATCTCATCTATTTCTTGTTTAGCCATTTCCTCGCGTAATTCTTCCTGAAATGTCGCTATTTGTTTTATATAGCTTTCTCTTCTTGTATTGTAATTTTTGGATATTTTTTCTGCTATCCTCTCTTCCTCCTCACCATGTTCAACCCTCGGTTCTTTCGGGAAAAGAGTGTTATCCATTATAGCGAATTTTACCGGGTTTTTTGGTTTTAAAGTTTCCTCAGGATTTATATTCAAAGCTTCCTTAATAGCATCGCTTGTTTTATACTCATTCTCTATGATTTGGTATGAGTTGAGATCTTCCAGATAAGGAGAAACATAGTCGGGCCATTTATGGATTAAACCTGTTTCTATGATACTTTTCATGGTCAGATTAACCTTGGATCTATGTATAGCTCCTAGAATGGCCAAATCTTCTGCCCCGTTTTCTCCCCGGGCTTTTAGCCGTCTTTTATCTTGTCTATAGAGCATTTCTCCATCCACCAAACTTAAACGTGCATTTTTTAGCTGCAAAATGTCTTCTTCGGTTTTTACTTTGAGAAATATGTCTCTCGCTTTAGTCCATACTCCACTTGTCTGGTATTCAGCAAGGTAATGTTCTAGATTTTTAATTTTAGCATCTATTTCTTTAACAAGAGGTCCATATTTTTCTTCAGCTGCTTCACGGTCGAGCTCGTCGGTTCTTTCTTTTCTTGCCTCTTTTTTTAGCGCTTTAACCTTTTCGGTGATTCCCTGTATTTTTGCAGTGCTTCCACCACCAAACTCCACCTCTCTTCGAAGTTCTTGTTTTAAGCGTTTAATTTCAGGTGTCTCTACGGGTCCTTCATACTTTTCTTCCTCTTCTACTCTTTCCAAAATTTTTTCCAGAGTTTCAGTTTCCTCAGCTTCTAAGAGAGTGGCTCTTTTCTCTCTCAGAGCATCAATATGTTCTTTATCGACACCCTTTTGAGCTAATGCCTTTTCAATTTTACTCAAATCGCCGGTGGCTTTTCTGACCTGCTTTGCTAGGTCTTTTTCCTGGTTTGTAAACTGGCCGCCTTCTTTGAACTTTTGGTAAAGTGTATTAACCGGTCCGCTAGCCAAAAAGCCTAGCTTACTTTGGTAATTTTCATAGAGATCTTGTTGACTGAGGTATTCTGTCGGAAGTTCGACAGGCTTTTGGTTGTTTCCTCCCCTGCCTCTGTTTGTTGAATTTTCTGCTTGGTTTGCCATGAAATCACTTTTCAATTTATTCTTATGTTCATTATAATGTTTTGATTGCATTTTGCAATCTTCTCAAAAGGAAAAACCGGTGAGATTAGCATGAACTTCAGTCCATATCTCACCGGCCTATTCCAGCTTACTCCAAAGTACACCTCCTATGATAAGGGCGATTACCAATATGGGTATTAATTGGTAATCGCCTTCTGCCGAAGCTACTGCAATCAGCAGAAGGATTATCGGGAAAGTAATTGTCCTTAAAATCACTAAAGACAATCCTAGGATTACCCCTAATCCCAGACAAGTCACGGCTATTGCCGTGACGTCGTTTAGGGAAGACTCTATCACTCCCATTTTTCCTCCTTTGGCATGTCGTTTTCTGTTGTCTTTTCTGAAATTTTACAAGCTGTGTGCACCTGCGACTTGGCAGGTAATAAGTCATTATGCATCTAAAAATTAGAAATGTCAAGGATTTCGTACCGTGAATGCTCGAGACCTTTACATTCGTACCGTGAATTCGTACTGTGAGTCTAAAAATCTCCTCCAACCATAAACTGATAACCGATAAATATACTGTAACTGATCCTGAGAATGAGGTAGCTATCCCAAAATGTTCTTTCAAATAAACAAAGACACTTTCAGTCTTTAGTCAGCTTTAGGATGTATCATCTGCCACTAGGTTACAATCTTTTTTTCTTTGCCTGGGATGAGGCGGAGCAACTATTAACGACCTATGCTTTCTCGGAAGTATTGTGTTCGTCATTTCTTAGGCTGCTTTGATATGTTCATTAACCAGATAAGGTATCCTAAACTGGTGATGCCTAATATCGCGCCAACCCAGTCTGTAAGGCCATAACTGAAGTAGAGTTTTACATGTTTGGTTGTGGGCACTATGAGCATATAAGAGGGTGATACGAGAAAGGGGCCTTTAGCACCTTTAACTCTCCAGGTGGGAAAATAGGAAACCTTGACGATGTAAGGTTGGCCTATGTTAGGGGTATCAAACTCCAGAGAATCATTTGTTTGCTTAATATTTTTTGGGATGTTTGGATCACTCTCACTTTTTATGGTTTTGAGGTACTTTGCTTCTTTGTTACCTTGGGCAAAGACAATTGGTTGGTTTAAATCCCCGTTTTTATACCAATTAATAGATTGTGCCAGCCAGTATTTATTTTTGTTTACTACTTTAAAGTCTTTCACCGGTTCAACAAGTTGGACTTTTTTGAATTCATAAACATTAAAAGGACCAATTTTTTTTGGTTTCTTGAGTTCCGGGGATCTATCAGCGTCACTCTTCACCTTCTCGGAATAGGCAACGAAATACCTTGCTCCTGACATTGCAAGGTGACGAATACCCTTTTCAAAGTTATAAGGCGGCAGATCAAGACCGGCGACACCTGACATCGGAGTAGTGGTAGTTTCTGCTTGATTGATAAAGACAAAAGGAGCGCTTGGGGACGACTCGACCAGAAGCCCTTCGAATGTCGGCTGATCTGAGAAAAGCGGAATATTTTCAAGTGTTCTGGTAGTACCATATTTTTTAAACTCTGGACGGTGCTCCCACATTACCCTACCCTTCGGAAGAGTTTTTAAGTAAGCAAACAGATCTGACGCTTCGGGCCATGCAGCCATTTTTTCAAATCCTCTAAAGTCTGTCTTAAACCACGAGATAGCTGGCTCTAAATGGAGACTGACTCCATAGAAAGAAATAGCTAGAACCGCAGCTAATGTTAAGAAAAAAATTTTTAGATATTTCTTTTTAAGGTAATTTAGTGCGATTGCTAGGAAATAAGCAGCCAGAAAAAGAATGGCAAAAGAAATATACGGCAGGAAGCGGGTGTTCCAGACCATGGTGTTCGTTAACGAAAGATAGAGAAGCAGGGAGACCCAAGCCAAAGTAAAAAAAGGAATGAGCTTTCTTTCTTTATTACAGATTGCCCATCCTATGCCCAAAGCGGCTGTTATCAAAAGAGGCAGCCAGTAATCAGGTAAAAGTTCCCCTAGACTAATATTAGCGGTCCAGCTCATAGTACCGTAGTCTCCATGATAAAAAAGAACGCCTAGAGACCACCAGGCAGAGAGAAGAAAAATACCCACATAAACGAAAGCCGTATATTTTATCCCGCTTTTTAAGTCCTTTGTTTGAAAAGGGAAAGCTAAGGCAAGGGGGATAAGCAGCATGCCGGCAATCGGATGAGTAAGCATGACTGCCGTACCGACCAGACAGTTCCAGATAAGGTATTTTTTCTCTGTCATCCCCTTATACATCAGACCGATAAACATGAAAATTAAAAGGATACTTAAAGTATACGAAAACTCTCCGGAAGTGAGTGATGCTAAATTGCCGCCGTAGATGTTGTATTTATCCAGAAAAAGTAAAAACAAACTGAAAACCGCTCCGAGTTGGGGAGCAGGAAATCTCATATCCAGCCATTTTAAGGGGAAATAGAAAGCTAGCGGAAAAGCTAGGATTATCGAAAAAACTACTATTTTGAGGGCGACATTTAGGGGAATGATATACCCAAAAATTACTGTGATGATATACAGAAGAGGCGGATAAAAAAACAAAAATGGAAATCCGCTAAACCAGTCAGGAGACCACCATCTGATATGCGGAAAGATTTGTTTTAGGTATTCAACTACGTAAACATGAGATCCAAGGTCACCTCCGGTGAGATGGGTATTTGTGAAAACCGTTTTTATGTCAAGATTTATGAGAATAAAACCATAAACAAGTGCAAAAATTATAAAAGTAATAAAGCCTCTTTGGTGTTTGCACAGAAAGTCATAATTGCGACCTAATTTTTGAGTTAAACCTTTCCTCACATCCTCAGTTTACCATAAATGTTTTCTAGGTGGATGATAGCCGGCAACGATTTTAGGAAGCAGGCAGTTGCGCTGCATTTTGTGGTTCTTGGAAAGAATAATGTTCATTAAAGTTGGAGAGTTTAATATCTAGGGAGGCGCTCCAAGATGTTTTGTCTTGGCTGAGCTGAAACTGTAAATTAGCTTCATGAAGTTGGTGATCTTTCTTGCCGATATAAAGGTCGCCCTTTGCCAGCGCAGTAGTCTTGTTTAAATTATTACTAAAATCATCTGTCAACTGAAAACCACCGGCTGTTAAAAGAGTTGTTCCATAATAAGCCACAGCGTTTTCTTTGCCGTAATCAAAGTGGTAATGATAACAATCAATGCTATCCACTTTTTCATCTTTCATTTGGACTGCTTGCTTTTCAAATAGGTTAGAGTTGATAACACTGCTGGGAAAGCTAAAAGGCAGATTATTATAATCTTTCCCTCTATACCATTGATTTTCATTCATTTTGGAATTCTCTAAAGCGTTTTGTGAAGACTTAATAATCTTTGCATATTGTTTCGCACCAAGGACTATATTTTGGCTGTCACTTTCAAAACCTTGGGAAATTGTTTTGGTTGAATAATCTTTTTTAATACTGTTTGTATTACTGTAGTCGTAATGGCCATCGATTAAAGTAGTAGTTTCAGTCCCCTGCACCGGTTTCTGAGATATCTTAGTTTCCATTTGGTATGCTTTTAGGTTTTCTGCACTTTGTATAATCTGGTCTTTCACTTTGGCCGGCGAGCTATTCAAAAAAATGAGAGATACCGCTGTTCCAATCACAACAATCACAGCAACTATTGCGAAGACCCTCCAGACAGATACAAAGAGGGATAATACCTTTGAAAATAATGAAGAATAACTTTGGATTGGTTCGGCTGCTTCTTGAGGATGCAAATTAATATTAGTTGTAGAAGCATTATCACCCAAAACTTCAAAAATGGTTGACTCTTGCCAACCATTTTTTTTGAGCTCTAAAGCTATATCTTGATCACTTAGCCCGGCAGCTCTTGAGTTTCTGACATATTGCTCTAATCTTGGGTCTGCCATTTAATTCCCCGGCAAATATTTTGAAAATTTTTAAGAGGGTTTAACTTTAATTTTTTTAGATTTAACTTTGACAAATTTCGGTACGCGGATGGTGAGGATACCGTTTTTGAAAGCTGCATCTGCTTTATCGCTATCACACTCTACCGGGAGCATTACAGTTCTGGCAAAGGCACCCCAATAACATTCCTGGAAGTGATATCCTTCTTGGTCGACTTCTTTTTCGTCAAATCTCTCACCTCGAATTGACACCGATTCATTCGTAACATCTATATCGATGTTTTCCGGGTCTACTCCGGCAATAGGGGCTTTAATGACTACATCTTTGTTCGTTTGATAAACATCAACTGCCAACTGGCCCTCGACATCATTATCTGAACCTGATTCCCAGTTAGTTCCAGCAAGTCCACTTGCAAAGAAGCTTTCATCGGTTAGAGTACTGTCTTTTTTCATATACCCTCCTAGCACTTTAAAATCCAATAATTTGTTGCTATCATAGTAGCTCACATTCATTAGTAATGCAAGAGGAAATTTGGGTAAAATTGCGGTAAGAAATCAAATGAAGCGACAGTGGGTGTCAGAATTTCTACTTGATATATTATTTCCCAAAAAATGTGTGTCTTGCGGCAAGTTGGACTCGCTTTTCTGTGAGAAATGCCAGGCGAAAATACTTTATTTAAAAACCCAAAACTGTCCATACTGCAATAAGATTACGGTTCGGGGCAGAGTCTGTCCCAGCTGTAAAAGCTCATATAAAAGCGCTTTGACCGGCGTGTATGTTGTAGCGCATTTTGAGACATCTTTAAAGGAGGCTATTCATCAATTTAAATACGAGTTTATTAAGTCGCTGCGGGAAGATCTGGCTGATATCGCCTGGCCGTTATTAAATGATTTTCCCCAGAAGGCTATCTTGACCTGTGTGCCGTCAAACTCCAAAAGACTTGCTTGGCGGGGGTATAATCAGGCTGAAGAGTTGGCGCGAATTTTGGCTAAACGTACCGGCATGAGGTTTTACCCAAACTTATTGAAGCGAACCAGCTATAAGGCTCCACAGACCCAACTGGGCAGAAAAGACAGATTTAAAAATGTCAGAAATACATTTGTCGAAGATAAAAGCTTTGATCTAAGCGGTAAGCAAGTAATCATAGTTGATGATTTAGTCACAAGCGGAGCGACTTTAGATGCTTGCGCTCACGAAATCCGCAAAATGGGAGCGACGAGAGTCTGGGGCTTTGCATTGGCTAGAAATAAGTAGCATTAAGCCACCATTTCTAAACAGAGTATAATTAATTCAATGAAAATCCTTTTTTGTTGAGTCAATGATCTCATTAAAGATTAAGAATCATTTAGAAAAATTATTCTTTTATCACCTTCAGTACTTCCACGATATCGACTATTCCCGCAATAGCTTTTAGGAAACCGTCTTGTTCCATAGTCAGCATACCGTCACTCACGGCTATGTTTTTAAGTTCATGCAGGGTATCGTTTTCAACCACAGATTTCTGAAAATCAGGTGAAACCCTAAGCAGTTCAAAAATGCCGATTCGTCCCTTGTAACCTATGTCTGTGCATTTGTCACAACCCTTGCCGTGGAAAAACTCGGGTGCCTTTTTGGGCTTGTGTTCTATGGGCAGAGACTCGAAAATTTTGTTAATTTCAGTCATTTCACCTTCTGTGGGCTTGTATTCTTCTCGGCAATGGGTGCAGATTTTTCTAACCAAGCGCTGAGCGATAATAATATTAACGGCATCAAGAAAGGATGAAGCATCATCGACTAGACCAATGATTCTCGGGACAGCGGTGACAGCATCATTGGCATGTAAAGTGGTGATGAGCAAGTGCCCGGTAATGGCAGCTTGAAGGGCGGTTTTTGCCGTTTCAGCATCTCTTATTTCTCCGAGCATTATGATATCCGGGTCTTCTCGAAGGACTGCCTTTAGTCTATTGGCAAAGCTTTCACCTTCATTAATCTGTGATTGTGTCACTCCGTCTAATGTATATTCGATCGGATCTTCTAAAGTAATGAGTTTGATTTCCGGCGCATTAAGTCTGTTTAAAATGGAATAAATAGTTGTGGTTTTACCTGAACCAGTTGGCCCAACAACCAAAATCATGCCGTGAGGACGCATGAGTGCCGATTCTAAAATTGGCAGCTGGACATCGCGGATACCAATTTCTTCCAAATCCAGAAGTTCCGCTTCCACGTTAAAAATACGAATGACAATGTCGTATCCATACAGCGATGGCATGATTTCTATTCTGACAGCTAGTTCATCTTGATCGTCGAACTTAACCTTGAATCGGCCATTTTGCGGGTAGTTTACATTTAGTTTTAACCCGGACCTTAGTTCTACCTGTGATAATAAATATTTATACTTTTCTTTTGATAGATCGCCGGCCTTATGCAGTACTCCATCCATTCGGAAACGGATAGTGGCTTTTTCTTCGCCTGGTTCGATGTGAATATCAGAAGCATTTAAGGCGAAGCCTTCGACAACCACAACTTTCAAAAGATTTTGTATTTCGGTGTTATCTACATTTTGTTGAAACTCCTCGAAGGATTTTTTGTTGATTTTTATCTCAGTGACATCAACTTCACCTGCTGCTTCCTGAGGTGCGACTCTAACGATATTTTTCAGAAGCTCTTGGTTGTCCTCAAAACTTTCGTTAGAGATCATTCCTATGGTTATCTTAGGGTAAAGCTTTATATATTTTTTCTTAAATTCATCTATTTTCCCGGATTTTGGGTTTGGGGAAGCAATAACTAAAGCGCCTTTTTCTTCTTTGATTGGAATAACTGCATAGTTAAAGAAATCTTCCGGGTAAAAGTTTTCTAAAATTTCCTTGGAAAGGGTGGTATATCTAAGATCAAAGTAAGGAATATCCAGTCGACCCGCTTCCTCGCTGACTTTTTGTTCGAGCGAATTACGGTTCACCAGCTTGGCTTTTGAAATTATGTCTAGATTATCTGTCATGGCTTAAATAATAGCATAATTCAATTGAAAAAACACTCAAAACCCGCTATAATACATGGGTTGGAGAGGTGGCCGAGCGGTTTAAGGCAGCAGTCTTGAAAACTGCCGTGCCGGCAACGGTACCGTGGGTTCGAATCCCACCCTCTCCGCCATTGATATGATATCATTGAGCCGTGGTGAGGTACCCAAGTGGCTGAAGGGGCGGGTTTGCTAAACCTGTAGGTCGGAGTTTTCCGGCGCGAGAGTTCGAATCTCTCCCTCACCGCCAGATAAAAGTTTGAGACCATTTGCTATTTTTTTTAAGTTCAAAGTCTTGGAATTTCTTCTCTGCTCTTATTGTTAGCCGTTTTTTTAGATATACATCCAAGATAAAAATTTAACTCAAAAACAGGCCGTTTAGGGTATGGAGTCTCTAAAAAAGATTTTGAAGAGATTGTCTTTTTTACTGTAGATAATTATAATTTAATAAGATCTTAATATAAAATAAAATTGCAAATGAGAAAAAAAATCTTGTTAACGGTTCTAGTTGGTGTCTTACCAGCCTTTATGAAGGGGTATACTTATGCTGCTGCTGGTGCATCAACAAGTATTCCCAGTATTAATGCCCCGTCTGCCACTTTTTCACACATAGGAGATAATGGTGTTAGCGGCATAGTTAATACGATTACTAAGTTTGGAGGTTGGCTACTCCTTATTGCAGGCGCTTTAGCGGTTGTTATGGTAGTTATAGGTGGATTGCGTTACATGACGTCTATGGGGAATTCTCAACAGGCAGAAGCAGCGAAAAAAACTATCACTTATGCCATTATTGGTTTAATTGTTATTGTTCTTTCAGCATTTATAGTTCGGTTGACAATCTTTATCGCCAATTCATTATCAAAACCACAAGCCGTTCAAAGCATTGAAACTAACATTAAAAATGGAACTCTGAAAGGTAGGGTGAGCAGCTGTATATATCAGAGTAAGATGGTATACAATGTGCCCTTATCTCCTACGGCTACTCCTGAGTCTTATTCAAGTGAGTTACTGGACGATCAAGGCCAACACCTTTGTTACACAGGAGGAGGATTTACGGGTCAAGGCGATATTAGTGCGCATTGTCCGGGTTTTGATCCATCCAAGTGCCCAGCGTATTAAATAAGTTTCTATATGGTGAGGTGGCCGAGTGGCTTAAGGCGCACGCTTGGAAAGCGTGTAAGCCCCACAAGGGCTTCCAGGGTTCGAATCCCTGTCTCACCGCCAGTTTAAAGTCATTAAATTACTATTAATTCGAAGAACAAAAGAGTATAATTAGATTATGGAGGAGGAGAATCTAAACAACTTGAGTATGGATGATGCTGCGTCGGCGCTAAACCCAGATCAGGATATAAATAATCCTATGAGTGCTGGATTTAATAATGTTGATAGTATTGCAACACCTAACAATCAAAAAAATATAGCACAAAGTAGCAATGTTGCACCACCAGAAGAATCTAACATATTGCCCGTATCTAATAATGTAACATCGGACGATGCGATGAACACGGATAATTTTGGCCCGAGAGCAAGCATAAGTCAAGCTAATATTACTCAAAGGCCACCAGGTCAAATTGGAGACTCATTTCATAAAAGTGTATTTGAGGTTACGGATAATTATATCCCCCACAGGGGAATCCCCTGGTATGTTTGCTTTGTGATAGTTTTCATGGTTTCCAGCGCGCTAGTTGTATTTTTTGCTGATTGGGCAATCTTATTTGTTCTTGTGGCTGCAGCTAGTGTTCTTCTGTGGCGAGGTCACCAAGGCGTAAGAATGAATTTGGAAGTCACAGAAAAAGCTATTATCATACAGAATAAAACTTTTATGTTTGACAAAATTAATAGTTTTTACATTTCACCTATAGGTGATCATTTGGCTCTTCATATTATATTAATGAAAAAATATGTTCCTAAACTAACTTTTATCTTTTTTAATCACGATGATGCAGACGAAGTATGCAGGAAAATGGATCCATATGTTCCTTTTCAGGGTCTAAAAGATGAAAGTTATATAGATCTCCTAATTCATAGGTTGAAGCTTTAGTTTGATTGTCTTAAATATTTGTTAGGGCTAAAATAAACCGTAAACTTTTTTCACGGTATGATGTCCCTGTAGTTCAGTGGATAGAACGTCGGCTTGCGGAGCCGAAGGCCAGAGGTTCGAATCCTCTCAGGGACGCCAAGTTAATATTTTTGGATTATAAATCATGTATATTGAAATCTTACTTTTAGTTATTATTTTTATTCTTGCGGAAATCACTCATCTGATTTTTCTATATTATCTTTTGATTTTGGTTTTCCTGCTTTGTCTTCCCGGGATCTTTGCTCTTTTTACGGCTCCATATGTGCCCAGTCTGAAGAAAAATGCTGAAGCCATGATAAAGCTTGCTGATGTCAAGCCGGGTATGAAGGTTTATGAGCTCGGAGCAGGAGATGGAAGATTGGTGACAAAAATGGCAGAGCAGGGGGCTGAAGTTGTAGGATATGAAATATCTTTTGCTCTTTTTCTATTTTTTTGGTTTAAGAAAACAATTTTTTTTAAAAAAGGCCGAGTTTTTTGGGGGAATATATGGACGAAAGATATATCTGATGCTGATGTAGTAGTATGCTTTCTTATGCCTAATGCTATGAAAAAGTTTTCCGAAAAGAAGTTTAGCACAATGAAAAAAGGAGCTAGGCTGGTCACAAATACTTTCGGGTTACCAGGTAAAAAGCCGAAAAAAACACAAAACGGAGTATATTTATATATAAAAGATTAGTTTGGTGGGATGACTGAGTGGTCGAAAGTGCCGCACTCGAAATGCGGTGTCCGTGAAAGCGGACCGGGGGTTCGAATCCCTCTCCCACCGCCAAGACAAAAATGTTTCAAATACAGCAATTAAGCCAAGGGTATCTTCAACAAGCTCGAAAACTAGGAGACTCAGTTTTCTATTATGAAAAAGTCTCTCCAAGTGTAGAAATCGGAGCAAATTTAAACAAAAAGAATTTTCAGAAATTTCAAATCAAATATAAAAATGCAATTTCCACAGAGAGTTATATCGCTTTAGATGATGGAAAAGTTATAGGCATTTCTGGTCTCTATCAGGTTAAAGAAGATTCTTCAGAAGGGGTTTTCTGGCTGGGATGGTTTTGCATTGATCCCGAGCATCAAGGGCAAGGTGTAGGCAGTATGCTTCTAGATTATACAATTGAGCAAGCAAATAAGAAGAATGCGCAATGTATTAGACTTTATACTTCAACCAGACCAGAAGAAGCGAAAGCTCAGTTTTTGTATGAGAAAAAGGGCTTTAAGGTGATGAGTAGAGAAACTAAACCTGATGGACAGTATGAAATATTTTATAGAGAAAAAACGCTGTAATTTAATTCAGCATTTAATTTGACCCAGTTGTCTTTTCCAGCTTTTGTTCAGTAGCCTTGAGATTTTCTATATTCACGCTTATGTTTGCCGGTTCTATATTAACAATGGAGAGATCGGCAGGCTTTTTTACCTGATTTTCCTTTAAATATACTTTATATCGTCCGGTTTTCATATTTTTTAAGTCAACAGAAATTTGAAGAGAGTCAGGGTTTAACAGTTTAAACTCAGTCGCCCTGCCGGAGAAAACAACGATTACATTTTCCGGCGTATAATTTTCAACAACATATTCATTTTGCAGCCCTCCAAACTGTATGGGAATAGTAAATTTTCTTTGAATCATTGAGGTTTGGAAGTTCAAAAATACCCAAAAAAAGAGTGTTATGAGTATTGAGAAAGCTAAAGGGAAAATATTTCTTTTTAACCAACCGATATAAAAGTCACCTTGTTTTTTTGGGAACTTTCTTTGGAAAAATTCTTCAAGGATGTTTTCAAGCCCATTGACGCTGCCAACCTTAACCAGCTTTTTATTATGGGCTATGGATATGCGTCCCGTTTCTTCGGAAACAACCAGGATAAGCGCATCTGTGAGTTCCGAAAGCCCGATGGCCGCTCTATGTCTAGTACCATATTTACTAATCACTTTGCGGCTCTCTGATAGGGGAAAATGCACGGCAAATCGACGAATTATATTGTTTTCAATAATTACCGCCCCGTCATGGCCGGGTGTTTTAGCATTAAAGATGCTAAGAAGAATTGGTAGAGAAACTTTGCCGTTTAACTTAATACCTCCTTCTAAATGTCTCTTTAGGTTTTCTTTACCGGCGAAGGCGATTAGCGCGCCGGTTTTTTCCTTTGAAAGTATCTGAACAGCATGAATAATAATTTTAATGGTCTCTTCTTGGGGAGCATGGATTGTGCTAAAACCAAACCTGCCAAAAAATTCGAAAAGCCTCTTTAGCTCTTTTTGAAAGACAATGGCTATGACAACCAAAAACATGCTAAAAAAGGCGCTAAAAATTGTATGGGTAAGCTGAAGATCAAAAACTATGCTAAAGACATATAAAATTCCTAATGCGAGAATACCAAAAACTATAGGTAAGGATCTGGTTTTTTTGAACACTACAAAAACAGCAAAAACTATTGTTGACATAATTGTAATGTCAAAAAAATCTTTGATTGAAATTCTTTCAAGAGTTGCAACACACGTATTTATAAACCGGAGTAATACATCTAATATTAACACTAAGCAATTGTAACATGAATTGTATTGATACAAAAAGGTAGAGATTAGTTAAGAGAGTATGCAGGGTCTATTTGAATAACCTTAAGCTTTTGTCTATTTTCTTTTGCTTTATCACCTAATTTTTCATATATCTTAAATCCTAGAATATAAGCGTCTCGATAATTTTCTTTTTCCTTTTCTAAAGCCAGAATATCCTTTAATGCAAGTTGTAGATAATTATTTTGAAAATAGATGTTTGATGCTTCAAGTCTTAAGTAAAAAGGATTTTGGCTGGAATTATATCTAGAAAAATACTTATTTAAGTCAAATAGATTACAGGCTTTTGCTTTTGTAAAGTATTTCTTTGCTATATCAAAGTTATTCAAATATGTGAAGCTAGCATAACAGCTGGCAGAATCCTGATCTATGTTATAGAGTTGTTCTAAATAATTTTCAGCCCCTCCCCTATTGCCTTTTTTAAGTTGGGTGAGTACTAGACCTTTCAAAGACTCTGAATTTACCTTTTTGTTATTAGCCTTTACAAAAGCTTTTTCTGCCTTTTCAGATTGATTTTCAGATAAATATAAATCACCTAATTTATTTAAAATATCTGTCTCTCCCCTACCCACCATGATTTGTTCCGCGAGATCACTTCTACCGGATGCAATGTATAAATCAGCTAGTGTAATTATATTGCTTTCTTTTGGCCATAATTCTATGGATTTTTCTAAATCTTCTGTTTTTATTTGGCGATCGTTCGTTTCACGTGAAACTTTTGCATAATAATCAGCTTTTTTGTAAGACCATATTACGTATCCAGTGAAGATGACTAAAAAGCCGACTAAAATTAAAGCAGTGATAATTATTTTTTTCTTTTTCATATTTAAAGTTTAACATTTTAAAATTAATCTGTCATTCAGGTTTAACCATCATCTCTCTAGGATGATCCTTCCGTTATCCTGTTACCGAGTAATTCTTTTTTGTCTACAAGGTGTGTAAAACTATTCTTTGATAATCAAGAAATTTTTTCTAAGTCCTATTTTGAGCACGAATTAAACTGGAATTTGCTAATCCAGACTTTTCCACAATTTTTATTACCACGGTTACAAAAGAAGTGATTTAGTTTGTGAGTTGGATTAAAATTACGTGATTTTAGACCAGTCAGATATGATCAAAGGTTTTTCACTGTCTAGGTTTTCCCAAATTGCTTCAGTAACAAAAGGCATAAAGGGATGAAGAAGTTTTAAAGAACTTTTGAGGACAGTATCGAGAGTGTATTGAGCAGCCAATTTAGATTTATCGTTTTCTCGAATGCGGATTTTGGCATCTTCAATACAAACATCACAAAACTCGTACCAGAAAAACATATAAATTTCTGAAACTGCGTGCTGAAAATCATAAATATTAAGATATTTATTAATATTTATGATCGTTTGATTTAGATGAACAAGTGTGTTTTTATCGGCTTGCGTTAGTTGGTGTTTAATAGTTTCACGTGAAACACCTTCATAGTCTTCCAAGTTCATTAAGATGAATCTTGAGGCATTCCATATTTTATTTGCGAACCTTTTCCCATTCAAAATTGCATCTTCAGAAAACTTTATATCCTGCCCCTGTCCTATTTGCCAGAGCAAGCCAAATCTAGTGGCGTCAGCCCCGTATTTCTCAATTAATCCTAACGGATCTACCCCCGTTCCGAGTGATTTTGACATCCTTCTGCCCTCATGATTAAAGACGGTTGGATGAAAGTAGACATCTTTGAAGGGAATCTCTCCCATAAATTCTATTCCAGAGAATATCATTCTGGCCACCCAGAGATAGATAATGTCTCTGGCGGTAGAAAGGAAAGTTGTGGGGTAAAAATATTCTAAATCCTTTGTTTTGTCGGGCCAACCAAAGGTGGCAAATGGCCATAGCGCGCTTGAGAACCAGGTATCAAGCACATCTTCGTCTCTTTTAAGTTTAGAAGACTTGCATTTTGGACATTTTCTTTGAGGTGTTTCACGTGGAACACTTTGTATATCTTCTAATGCCCATTTTTCAGAAACAATAGTTTCTCCACAGTCACAATACCATACCGGTATTTGGTGGCCCCACCAGATTTGACGGGAAATACACCAATCATTAATGTTTTTCATCCAATCAAGATAAACCTTCTTCCATTTTTTAGGGTGGAACTGCACTTTGCCATTTTCTACTGCTTTGATGGCCGGTTTGGCTAGATCTGTCATTTTTATATACCATTGCAAGGTCAAAAGCGGTTCAACTACTTCATGACATCTATAGCAATGTCCGACATTATGGATATAGGGTTTGGCTTTGGTAAGCCATTGCCCCTCTTTTAACATTTCGATTAAAACATCCCGGGCCTCAAATCTGTCCAATCCGGCAAACTCTTCGCCTGCTTCAGGAGTCATTTTGCCTTCAAGGTCAATTACAGTAATTTTCTCTAAATTATGTCTTTTTGCAATCTCAAAGTCATTTGGATCATGCGCAGGAGTTACCTTAACTGCGCCTGTCCCAAACTCCATGTCTACGTGTTTGTCAGCAATTATCGGAATTTTTCGCTTTATAATAGGTAAAATTACTATTTTACCTATTATATCTTTATATCTTTTATCTTTAGGGTTGACGGCTACAGCTGTATCACCAAGCATAGTTTCTGGTCGGGTTGTAGCCACAACCACTTCTCCCCCACCTTCGATCTCAAACTTAATATGCCAAAGATAGCTTTCATGTTTTTCGTGCTCAACTTCAAGATCAGATAATGATGTATGACATCGCGGGCACCAGTTTGTAATTCGATAATCTCTATAGATGTATCCTTCTTCGTAGTAATGCGTGAATGCGTTCAAAATTGCTTTTGTATAATTTGTATCCATTGTAAATCTCTTTCGACTCCAATCACAGGAACATCCCAGAGTTTTGAGCTGGCCTAGGATGTGTGTTTCATACTCATTTTTCCATTGCAAAACTTCATCTATAAATTTGCTTCTGCCAAGGTCAAATCTTGTCTTTCCCTCTTTGGCAAGTTTCTTTTCGACCACATTCTGGGTGGCTATACCGGCATGATCTGTGCCGGGGAGGTATTCGGTCGGTTCTCCTTTCATTCTGTGCCATCGGATGAGAGCATCTTGTATAGTATTGTTTAAAGCGTGCCCCATATGTAACGAGCCTGTTACATTAGGTGGGGGAATAACTACAGTAAAAGGTTTTTTATCACTTTCAAGTTTGGGAGTAAAGTATTCTCCCTTCTCCCACATTTTATAAATTCTCTTTTCGTGTTCTTCTGGTTTGTATGATTTGTCCATTTTTGCCTTTTCTAAAAATAAAAACCCCGCTTCTTGGGGGTCCGACATTTGCCGGATGGTACCACCCCAATTCCACGTGGCACTTCATTTTGGCTTTTACGGAGCCTGCCGGCAGGTTCTAATGCCGTAGTTGACGGTTTCTTCCTGCAGCTTGCAGAGTGACATGAATCCCTGCTTCAACGCTTTTAAATTTAACTAATTATACTTAAAATATTCTTAAAAGTCAAAAAGAAAGCGCATGCTCGACCGAGCATGCGCTTACATTATCACTTCACCTATTATCCTGTGATTCGCTTTGTTACACTGCGAAAATGTATACCGCAAATCGCCAACTCTATGGCTTCTGTGAAGACCTTGGGTTTATTGATGAGGGTTTTTGCCACAAGCCGCCAATAATATAAACCTTGGCTTGAAAGGCCTAAACGGCAGGAAGCTAACACGAATGCCTTCGCATTTCCCCAATCAGCTGTCTTAACTCTACACTTTACAGTTGGTTTGTATTGTTCTAAAAACACATCTATCCGCTTGTAGTATGCTTTTGGTGCATAGATTGTTTGCAGTAGATGATAGTAGCCATTGATTAGTGCTTCTTTATCCATTTTCGGGACAAAGGTGAGAGCACCTGTATTTTCGCCGGTTGTCTTGTTAAGCAACCTATTTTCCTTTCCCAGTCTTTTTTCCAGATCGGTTTTAGGCAAGACTGTCAGCAAACCCACCATCACGTGGGCCACACCGATCTCTTGGATAAACTCGATTTGGCGTTCGAATATACTTTCATCGTCGCTATCAAAGCCGACTATGTGTCCCGACATCACCATCATGCCATGAGCCTGGATCTGGTGAACAGCCTCAACTAGGTCAACCTTAATGTTCTGACCCTTGTTGCATTCTTGAAGCGCATCTTTGGAGGGTGTTTCCAGGCCGAGGAAGACTTTATAGAAGTTGGCTTTACTCATGGCTGACATCAGTTCTTCATCTGAAGCGAGATTGATGCTTGCCTCAGTCATGAATTTGAATGGGTAGTTGTGTTTGACCAGCCAATCTCTCAAGATTGATAAAAGTTTTTTTACTTTTACCTTATTGCCGATAAAGTTGTCATCGACAATAAACACAGATCCTCGATAGCCGGTGTTGTACAGAAGCTCAAGCTCATGGATGAACTGAACGTCATCCTTTAACCTTGGTTTCTGGCCGAACATGATTCTAATATCACAAAATTCACACATGTGGGGGCAGCCGCGTGAATACTGTACAGACATTGATGAATAAAACTTGAATTTGTCTTCGAGAAGCTCCCAGTGAGGAGGCGGAGTTAAAGACAATTCTGGTTTAATGTCTGTCTCATACCGATGATGTGGATGACTGTTATCCAAGTCTTGAAGAAATTGTGGTAATGTCACCTCGGCTTCTCCAAGGACAAAATAGTCGATATCTTCAGTTTCTGTTGCTTGCGAAGTGAACAAAGGACCGCCGGCAACGATCTTTAGATGTTCGTGTAGTTTACATTTCTCCACGATTTCTAGCACTGACTTTTCCTGGATGATCATCGCACTTACAAACACCATATCTGCCCATTCAAGGTCCTTATCGCGAAGCTTTTCCACATTAAGATCGATCAGCCTCTGGTACCAGTGTGGCTTCAGCTTCTTTAGTATTCCGCCAACCGTCAGAAGCGGTAGAGGAGGCAAAGCGGCTTTTTTCCCGACAAATGCAATTGCTTTTTTTAAACTCCAGAAAGTTTCCTCCGGGATCTTCGGATAAATAAGAAGAATATTCATAGTAGCTCCTTAGTAGGGTATATAGATATCAAAGAACAGTTGAAAAACCTTTATACGTCCTTTTGTTTGAGAAGTCAAATATTTTAGCATAAATTCCATTTCGAACCGTGACACTTCACTAAAAAAGACATCCTAATCTAATTCTCTGTAAAATGAGTTTGAAACAAAACATTTAAGAAAGGAGGAAAAGGATGTCTTACACCCATCTTACCAAAGATGACCGTATTAGGTTAGATAAAATACCACTAAGATAAACTGAGGTTTGGGTTAGGAACTAAATCTTGTGGCTTTGTGAAGCCTTTTTCGTCCGAAAGGCAGGCTTTTTCTTTTTGTTTATGATATGCTGCAGCACCGATCATAGCTGCGTTATCAGTACAATATTTAAGATCCGGCATATAAAAAGATGTACCTAGTTTTTCACGCAATTTAGCCAACTCTTGTCTTAAGAGAGGGTTGGCAGCTACCCCGCCGGATAAGATAAATGATTTTGGTTTATGCTGCGCTATTGCTCTTTGGCTGTTTTGGATTAAAGTCTCAACGATAGTTTTCTGAAAAGAGGCGGCAATATCCGCTTTATCTTGTTCTGAAAATGATTTTGATTGCTTTACAACATTTAAAACAGCAGTTTTAAGGCCCGAAAAGCTGAAATCGAGGCTAGGGAAAGAGTATTCTAGGAAGCCTTCCGTGTTTCTTTTTGGTTTCGAAGTGAGATCAATAATAGGAAATTTATATTTATTTGGGTTACCCTTTTCCGCCGATTTTGAAATATTTGGCCCGCCGGGGTAGGGAAGACTGAGGAGCTGCGCCACTTTATCGAAGGCTTCTCCGGCCGCATCATCACGAGTCTGACCTATAATTTTAAATTTATAGTGATTTTCTACTTCAATTAACATGGTATGTCCGCCAGAAACAAGCAGGGCTATGAGAGGGAATTGAGGTATATTTTTGCTTATCCAGTTTGCATAAATATGTCCTTCTAAGTGATTTACAGCAATTATCGGTTTCTTTTTTAAAATTGCTAAAGCACGGGCCGTTTCCGTACCTATAATTAAACTGCCGATGAGACCGGGACCTTGAGTTACGGCTATGACGTCAATATTTTCCCATTTAGTTTTCGCTTCGGAAAGAGATTCCTCTACAACCGGAATTATAGATTGTACATGGGCGCGGGCAGCTACCTCCGGTACTACTCCGCCGTATTTGGCATGGATGTCTATTTGTGAAGCAACCACATTCGACAAAACTCCATGGCCATCTTTCACAACCGCTGCCGCAGTTTCATCACAACTTGACTCTATAGCTAGGATGTTCATTCTTTTATTATATTAACTAAAACCATAGCTTAAAAGTCTTGACAAGACATAAGTTTTATAATATAATTTCAACTTTTCTTTTTCTTAAAGTCAAAAAGTTTAATTATGTATTCTGAAAGGAGCAGCAATGGCTAAACAAGAGAAAGACTGGTTCCTTGAGATGGTCATAGATTGGGCGGATGAATGGGATAGTTACGCTTTCCCACTCGTTATTATAGGATTTATCTGGACCGTATTTTGCGGTCTGATGATAGGAGTAGATGCTCTGCTAGCATAGGGAGCGTACTCTATCCTCCCATCTACTGTCTTTATCATCACGATTTGGTTCGTGCTTTTGCCAATCTTTATAGTCTGGACATATAAAGATGCAAAGGTATACGAAGCTGCACGGGACGGCATCTGATCTATAGAATTATCGTAAAACTTAGATGCCTAAAGCCCACCGGAAAGTTAACCGGCGGGCTTTTTTGTTTTTTTACTATATTTATAAGGATTTTTGTGCTTAAATAATGAGTGTGGAAGCATTAAATATACTGGCAAAAAAGGAAAATAATGTATTTCAGTCCGACTGGTGGGCTGATTTTCAGGCAGGCTTGAAACGAAAATCCTGGGTGGTTAAGGGCGATAATATTCAAGGTTTAGTTCTAAAATATCCTTTATATAAAGATAAATATTATTTTTACTCTCCTCGTGGACCAATTATGACAAAGAAAGCCAAGCTGCAGGATCTAAAGTTGTTTCTTCGAAAAGTTGAAAATCTGGCCAAAGAAGAAAACGCGGTTTTTTATCGCATTGAGCCATATGAGCTAGATCAAGCGGATATTTATAAATTCGGATTTAGAAAAATCGCGAGGCATGCGCCGGTATCTCAGCAGTTTTCTCCTGAAAATACCTTAGTGCTTGATCTAGTGAGATCCGAAGACAAGATTTTGGCCAGTATGAAGCCGAAGTGGCGTTACAATATCAGCCTTGCCAGGCGAAAAGGGGTGCAGGTTCGAGAAGGAAAAGATTTAAAGGATATAAAAATTTTTTATGAGTTAACTGAAGAAATGGAAAAACGTGGAGGTTATACAGGTCACGAGTTTTCTTATTATAAAAAAATGTTTGAGACTCTCGGGAAAAGTGATTGTTTAAAACTTTTTATTACAGAGTTTGAGGGCAAACCTTTGGCAGCTATATTGGTTTCTTACTTTGGCCAGGTAGCGACTTATTTGCATGGAGCTTCAGGAAATGAAAAAAGGGAACTGATGCCAACTTATCTGTTGCAGTGGGCAGCAATTCAAGAGGCGCGGAAAAGACATTGCCACGAGTATGACTTTTGGGGAGTGGCTCCCAAGAGCGCGAAAAATCATCCTTGGGCCGGCATTTCCAGGTTTAAGCGAGGTTTCGGTGGGGAAGAGCTGGAGTTTGGTGGGGTATATGATTTGGCATTTGACAAAAAATATTATCGTCTTCTCTCTGAGGTAAATCGGTTCAGGAAGGTTTTCAAGAAATAATTTAAAAAATATGAACCAAGTATTAGCAATCATTAAAAAAATAATTCCGAGATCTGTTTTTCATCTTTTTCAGCCCGCATATCATTTTTTTCTGGCCTTTACTGGAAACATAATTTACGGATTTCCCGGTTATAAAATGACAGTGATAGGTGTGACCGGTACAAACGGCAAAAGTACGACGGTAGAAATTATTACGGATATTTTAAAAACTACAGGCGAAAAAGTCGGAATGATTTCGACGGTAGATATTGAGATCGCCGGCCACAGAGAAGAAAACAAGATTGGTAGAACTACCATCGGGCGTTGGGGAACGCACAGACTTATGCGGCAGATGGTTCAGTCTGGCTGCAAATATGCGGTGATTGAAGTGGCGAGCGAAGGCATCGCTTGGCACCGAATCTGGGGTATACCTTTTGACGGAGCAGTTTTTACTTGTCTCGCTCCGGAGCACCTGAATTTTCACAAAACAATGGAAAACTATCGAAATACCAAAGGAAAACTTTTTAAAAAACTCTCGAGCCCATTTAACTTTAAAAAAACAAAGAGAGTCAGCGTGATAAACGCCGATGATAAAGAAGCAGATTATTTCCTATCTTTTAAAGCGGATGAGAAATATACATTTGGAATACAAAAAGGCATGGTAAAAGCGAAGAATATAAAATTGGCACCGGATGGAACCAGTTTTGAGATTACCGGCGAGGGTGGGAATCATAAAGTTAAAACAAAAGCGCTTGGAAAATTTAATGTTTTGAACGAACTTGCCGCGTATTGCGTGGGTTTAAGTATGGAAGCGGATAAAGCCAAAATTATAAAAATTCTTGAAGATTTTTCAGGTACAAGAGGGCGGGCTGAAAAGATTGAGATCGGGCAGAGTTTCAATGTTATAGTTGATTATGCTGTTACGCCGGATGCCCAAACCGCTTTGTATGAGAGCTTGCAGGGCATTACCAAAGGAAAGCTGATAAGTGTTTTTGGCGCGACGGGGGATAGAGATAAAACCAAACGTCCGGAGATGGGGAAGACAGCTGCAGAACTTACCGATATTGTAGTGCTGACCGATGATGAAACTTATACCGAAAGCTCGAAGGATATTATTGATGAAGTTTATACTGGAGTTCCTGATAATTTAAAAGAGAGAGTAAAGATTGTGCCCGATAGAATGAAAGCCATTAAAAAGGCAATTGATTTAGCAAGTACGGGCGATACAGTTGTGATCACCGGTATCGGCCATCAGAAATCGCGCAATATGGGCGGCAGGAAAATGCCATGGAATGAAAGGAAAATCATTATGGATCTATTAAAAGATTTAGACAAATTGAACAAGAAAGGGAGTGGAAAATGAAAATTAATCCTAATATGTTTCGTGGTTACGACCTTCGCGGTATTGCAGGTCAAGACCTAACGTCTGAGATAGTAGAGCATATCGGCCGGGCTCACGGTACCTACATGAAACGCCGGGGAATGTCAGAAGCAGTAGTCGGACATGACTGCAGAACTACTAGTGCGGAATATAGCGATGCTTTAATTCGCGGCTATACGTGGACTGGTGTGAATGTTACAGACATTGGGATGAATCTGGTAGGGATGTTCTACTGGTCACAATACTACTTAAAGATTAAAGGCGGCGCTTTTGTGACCGCTTCGCATAATCCACCTGAGTATAACGGTTTTAAATTTGCCTGCGACTACAGTGAAACGTTGGTTAGCGATGGAATGCAAGAGTTAAGGCGGATGGTTGAAGAAGAGGATTATGAACAGGGCGAGAAACCGGGTCAGGTTGTACAACAAGATATTAGGGAAATTTATTTTAGCGATATTTTAAAGAGAGTACCTCTAAAAAAGAAATTCAAAGTTGTAGTTGATCCCAGCTGTTCGACTGCCGGTGGGATAGTACCTCAGATTTTGAGAAAGGCTGGGTGTGAAGTAGTAGAAAAAAACTGTGAAATTGATCCGTCATTTCCGCTCGGAACACCTGACCCGACGGAATCTAAGGTGGCAAATAGAATTCGACAAGAAGTTCTGGATGCTCAAGCTGATATCGGATTTTCATATGACGCTGACGGAGATCGGATAGGCATCATTGATGAAAAGGGCGATATCATTTGGAATGATGTTTTAGTAGCGCTTTTTGCCAGTGATGTTTTAGCTGGCCATCCGGGAGCTAAAATTATGTACAATACCCTTTGCTCGAAAGTAGTAGAAGATACGATAAAAGAAAAGGGTGGTGTACCTTTTATGTGGCGGACCGGGCATTCATTTTTAAAAAAGAAAAATCAAGAGGTAAAAGCGGCTTTTATTGGTGAACTTTCCGGGCATTTCTTTTTCAGCGCCGACTTCTATAACCATGATGACGGCATATATTCTACAATGCGTCTTCTGAAGTATCTGGTGGAGACAAACCAGTCGCTTTCTGAAGCGGTCGACAAACTGCCGAATTATATATCTAGCCCTGAAATAAAGATTGGATGTGCCGATGACAAGAAAATTGCCCTAATAGAAAAGATAAGCACAGTTTTAGAAAAAGACTTTCCAGAAGCGGAAGTTATAGGAGATGAAAGAGCGGGGGACGGAGTTCGTCTTAATATAGATGATTCCATGTTCGTGGTGCGGTACTCTCAGAATGGGCCTTACCTGACAGTTAAGTTTGAAGCCAAAACTCAGGGAAAGTACAACTCTCTAAGGGATTACCTAAACAGGCTCTTGCATGGATACAAAGAGATCAGCTGGGTAAATGATACGATCAATGCTGAGGCTTTAGAACACTAGTCCTACTGCTTTCTTGATCCGCTTTAATGTAGCTTGGGCGCGGGGCGCGACAGTTTCTGCCCCTTCTTTTAGAACTTTTTTGACATAATCTTCGTTTTTGTCATATTCGGCAAGTTTGGCTTGAATCGGTGCAAGCATCTCTATTACTGAATCAGCGACATCTGATTTAAACTGGTCATAGTTAGAGCTCACACTTTTTTTTTCTAATTGTGGGATTGGTGTATCTGTTGCAACCGACATTATATTTAAGAGGTTTGAAATGCCGGGTTTCTTTTCTTTATCGAATTTGATTTTATTGTCGGAATCGGTGACGGCTCGAGAAAATTTCTTTCGAATTGTTTCGGCATTGTCACGTAAATAGATTGAATTATTTGGATTCACATCGCTTTTTGCCATTTTTTTTGTTGGTTCTCCGAGTTTCATTATTTTGGCACCTGTCTTTTTTATTATTGGCTCAGGAACAGTAAATAACCTATCGAACTTTTTATTCATCCTTTCTGCAATATTACGAGTAAGTTCAACGTGTTGTTTTTGATCCTCGCCCACAGGTACTTCATCAGTATCATATAGTAAGATATCTGCTGCCATGAGTACAGGATAGTCAAATAGGCCGACAGTGACATTTTTCTTTTTTTCTCTGTATTGATCTTTGAATTGAGTCATGCGGCTGGCTTCGCCAAAGTAAGTAAAACAATTTAAAATCCAGGTAAGTTCTGAATGTTCAGGTCGGTCAGATTGAATAAAGAAAGCGGATTTCTTTGGATCTAAACCTGCAGCCAAATAAATTTTTGCAAACTCCAAATTTCTTCTTTTAACCTCTTTAGGGTCTTGGGGTACTGTAATTGAATGAAGGTCTACAATACAAAAAATATTTTCTTTTTCATCTTGAGAGGCCACCCAGTTTACTAAGGCACCCATGTAATTGCCAATAGTAAAATCTCCGCTAGGTTTAATACCTGAAAAAACTCTTTTCTTATTACTCATGGCTATAAATATAGCAGGGAAAGGCAAAACAGTAAACTATTAAAGCTGAAATTTTTCTTGACACTAGATAAGCCATTTGATATATTAATTTAGCACTCATGGTATGAGAGTGCTAAGATAAACTTAAGATACTATTAAATTGTCATCCTTGAGTCCCGATTGGTCGGGGTGAAGGATCTAGAGATTCTTCGTTTCACTCAGAATGACGGAAACAGGAGAGTTTACTATGGCAAAGTTAAAACCACTAGCTGATAAGATTGTTGTTGAAAGAACTCAGGCAGTTGAGAAAACTGCCGGAGGTATTGTTATCCCCGACACCGCCAAAGAAAAACCCGAGCAGGGCAAGGTGATATCAGTCGGTCAAGACGTCAAAGAAGTTAAAGGCGGCGATAAAGTTCTTTTCGGCAAATATTCGCCGACTGAAGTTAAAATTGACGGAAAAGAATATTTGCTTATTAAAGAAGAAGATGTACTGGCAATTGTTGGGTAACAATTGCAATACTTAATTAATAATTTCTAATCAATTCATAAATATTGAAAGAAGAATTCTGGGCAAGACAGAATGACAATTCAACAAAAAACAATTAGAACTAATGACTGAAAGGAGTTACTAAATGGCAAAAGAAATAAAATTTTCAGAGGATGCAAGAAGCAAGCTAAAAGCAGGTGTTGACAAGCTGGCAGATACTGTTAAGACCACCCTCGGACCAAAAGGCCGAAATGTGGTTTTGGATAAAAAATACGGTGCGCCGACTATAACCAACGACGGTGTGACTATTGCCAAAGAGATTGGCCTTGAAGATATCTATGAAAATATGGGAGCACAACTGGTCAAGGAGGTTGCTTCAAAAACTAATGACGTTGCCGGTGATGGCACAACTACTGCTACAGTTTTGGCTCAGGCAATCGTTACTGAGGGGCTAAAAAATGTGACAGCTGGAGCCAATCCCATGGAGATAAAGAAAGGTATCGAGAAGGCAACCAATCACGTGGTCTCAGAGCTCAGTAAAACTTCAAAGAAAATTTCGACCAAAGAGGAGATTGCTCAGGTGGCTTCAATCTCGGCTGCAGATCAGAAGATTGGGAATCTAATTGCCGATGTGATGGATAAAGTCGGCAAAGATGGTGTGATAACCGTTGAAGAAGGCCAGACGCTCGGTCTCGAACAAGAGGTTGTTGAAGGAATGCAGCTTGATAACGGCTACATTGCTCCGTATATGGTGACCGATGCCGAGAGAATGGAGGCCGTATATGAGCATCCATCTATTCTTTTGACAGATAAAAAGATATCCTCAATTAATGAAATAGTTCCGTTGCTTGAAAAAATGGCGCAGGCTGGTAAGAAAGACCTCGTGATTATTGCTGATGATATTGACGGGGAAGCTTTGGCAACTCTCATAATCAATAAACTTAAGGGCGTTTTTAATACCTTAGCGGTGAAAGCTCCAGGGTTTGGCGATAAGAAAAAAGAAATGCTTGAAGACATCGCTATTTTGACCGGGGCAAAAGTTATTTCCGAGGAAATTGGATTAAAACTTGAGGACGCAGACCTGGATGTACTGGGCGGAGCCAGAAAAGTCATCGCTGATAAAGATAATACGACGATTATCGAGGGTGTGGGGGCAAGCGGTGACGTGAACGCCAGAGTCGGTCAAATTAAAAACGCAATTGCCAAATCCACCAGTGAATGGGACAAAGAAAAGCTTCAGGAACGTTTGGCGAAAATAGCCGGCGGTGTGGCGGTATTGAAGGTTGGCGCGGCTACTGAAGTAGAGTTAAAGGAAAAAAAGCATAGGATTGAAGACGCTTTGGCGGCTACACGCGCAGCGGTTGAAGAAGGAATTGTCCCAGGTGGCGGTGTGGCGCTCGTTGACATTGCTCCCGAACTGGCAAAACTAAACGGAACAAAGGACGAGGAAACAGGTATTCGCATATTACAAAGAGCTCTCGAAGAACCTCTTAGACAAATTGCTATGAATGCTGGCAAAGAAGGATCGGTTGTGGTTGATGAAGTTCAAAAGCGTACTAAAGGTATTGGATATGATGCGGCCAAAGATGATTATAAAGACATGATTAAAGCAGGAATTGTGGATCCGGCCAAGGTGACCAGAAGCGCTCTTCAGAATGCGGCTTCAATTTCCGCGTTGTTCTTGACAACCGAAGCGGTTGTGGCAGAACTTCCGGAAAAAGAGCAGCCGTCTCAGATGCCGGCCAGCGGTATGCCGGGTATGGGGTATTAGATAAAAAGCCCTTTAAAAGGTCTTTTTTTAAATGCTCAATTTACAATTTTCATTGATTTACAAAGGCATTAATTCTCAAACCACTAAACTAAACCGGTTTAGTTTAGTACTGAAGTCATTTTTATTAGGGTTATCGAGGTGCACTTCAGGAGCAGATAAAAACAGCATAAAAACATACTGGATAATGAGCGACACTATGCAAAAGAGCAGCGGTTTTGCTCTTTTGCTTTTTAGAGAAAATTATTTATGTTAGAATGTCCTTATTGATTTGGAGCAAAAATGATTAAATTTGATTTTAATGGTTTAAGATCTCAAAAGGAAGTCAAGATACAGTCTGATGATTTTGATTTTACTCGGGTTCAGCCGAACATGGATATAATCCTTGAAATTGCCGGAAAGTACGGCAATTTAAAAAACCTAGTTTTAATTGCTCGCGGAGGCTCTGTCTCTACTTTTCGGGCTTTCTGGGAAGGTTACGGCAAATACATTTCCGATAAAAATGTATATTTTGTAGACACGGTCGACCCGGACTATATTTTCTACGTCAAAGACAAATGCACACCACAGGATTCACTAGTGATCTCTATTTCCAAGTCTGGTATCACCGTCGATGTCCTCGAAACTGTCTTTGCTTTTTCTGATTTCACCCAGGTGGTTATTACAAGCGGCGATAATAATCCTTTAAATGGTATAGCTAAAGAAATGGGTTATGATGTGATTATCCATCCTGAAATCGGTGGCAGATTTTCCGGGTTAACCGAGGCAGGTCTTTTCCCGTCTTTACTCTGTGGTTTGGATATTTCAGAAATTAGAAATGGAGCTTTAGAAGGATATAATGATTTTACTTCACCGGCCAATGATGTTCTTACATTATCATCAGTTGTAAAAGAATTATCCGATAAAGGTTATGATCAGATTTTCTGGCCTTTTTACTCCAAAAGACTAGCCGCTTTCTCTGAGCTCGCGGCTCAGCTTATAAATGAGTCAGTTGCAAAAGACGGAAAAGGAATCAGTACTATTATCGCAGAAGGTCCGGAAAGCCAACACTATTTAAATCAAAGGTTTTTTGGCGGGCCTAAAAATATGTTCGGTCTTTTTACTACTGTTACTAGTTTTAATGAAGAAGAAAAAGTTATAATACCCGATAATCTGCAGGATTTGTCGCTTAGAGATGGAAGATTGGGAGACTTAAATGGAATGAATCTAGCGGATAGTATAAAGTTTGAACTTCAAGGCACATTTGAGGAAACAAAAAATGGAAATATTCCTGCAGTAAAAATTGAAGTTGAAAAGGTTGATGAGTTTAACTTGGGTTATTTTACAGCATTTCTACAGGTCTTTGCCGTATATCTCGCTAAAGCATTTGAAGTGAATCCATTTGACCAGCCGGAAGTTGAAGGTGCGAAAAAAATCAGTTTTGAGGCAAGAAAGAACTATAAAAAGTAAATAGACTCTGTTATAATCGCCAAACTAAAGGTAAACTCGGGCTTTATATTTATGTCCAATGAAGTAGAGGAAATAAAAGATAAGCTGGATATAGTTGACTATGTCGGCAGAGTGGTGCAGCTGAAAAAGAATGGTGTAAACTTTAAAGGTTTGTGCCCTTTTCACAGTGAAAAAACGCCCTCCTTTATAGTAAGCCAGGACAAACAGATATTTCATTGTTTCGGATGTAACGAAGGCGGAGACATCTTTACTTGGGTAATGAAGATAGACGGGATGGAGTTTGGTGAAGCCTTAAAAAAACTGGCTTCAGATGCCGGAGTTACTTTGACTCGTAACTATAATCCTGCGCAAAACGACAGGAGAGAAAAATTATTTCTGACCAATGAAGAAACTTGTAAATTTTTTCAGAAAAATTTGCAAGCACCGATTGGTAAAAAGGCCTTAGATTATTTAAAAAAAAGAAAATTGAACGATAAAACAATTAAAGAATTTAGACTTGGTTATGCCCCGGGGGGTAATGCTCTTTTAAAAAAATTAATAGCCGAAGGTTATAGTAAAGCAGACCTTGTGAATGCTGGCGTCACAAAAATTAGAGACAGCAAACTGGTGGATCAGTTTAGAAACCGCGTGACTTTTCCTATTATTAATTCCGGTGGTCGAGTAGTTGGTTTTTCAGCTAGAGTTTTGGGTGATGCTTTACCCAAATATATCAATACGCCTTCCACCGATATATATGACAAGTCAGCGATTCTATATGGTATTTGTCAGGCTAAAGAAGCTATCCGTAAACAAAATCATACTATTATTGTTGAGGGTAACATGGATGTAATCGCTTCCCATCAAGCCGGTGTGAAGAACGTGGTAGCATCAAGCGGTACGGCGTTAACTGAACGTCAGCTTGATATTTTAAAAAAATTTAGTCCAAATATAAAACTCGCCTTTGATATAGATCCAGCAGGAGACTTAGCGACTAGGCGCGCTATCGAGATTGCATTCAGCAAGGGTATCAATGTAAAGATTATTGTTATACCTGAAGGGAAAGACCCAGCTGAAGTAGTGGCAAAAAATGCTAAAGTCTGGATTGAGTCGGTTAAAAAAGCAGAGTATGTCATGGATTATTTATTTAATAAATTATTTATCGATGAAAACCTCAATGATATTTTGAAAAAGAAAAAAGCGACTCGAGAATTTTTAGCTTTTATAGCAAAGATCGATGATTTTGTAGAAAAAGAACATTACATAAAAAAATTAGCTGATAAAATAAAGGTCAACGAAGATTCTATCAGAGGGAGCCTAAAGCCCAAGAAAGATAATCCAGCGAATCAAGATGAAAAAAAGAAGACTGCTTCAAAAAATGATTTGAGAGAAAGAATTGAAAAGAGAATATTAGCTTTAGGATTAAATAACCCCAAAAATCTACCATTGATCATAAAAGAGCTGCCTGAGGAGGATTTTAAAAAACCAGAAACCATAATGCTTTACAAAAAGGTAAAAAATCATTATAATTTGTCAAAAGGTTTTGATCTTAAAAGTTTTGGCAAGCTTTTTAGCAAAGAAGAAGCCGAGAGTATGAATGTTTTACTTTTAAAGTGCGAACTAGAAACAGAAGACCTGACTCAAGGAGAAATAAGTGATGAGATTTTCTATCTGGTTAAAAAAATAAGAAAATTAAACATTCAGAATGAAAAGGCAAAGTTAGCGGAGGACATAAAAAAAGCCGAAGCCAGGAAGGATAATAAATGGGAAAAAAAACTGATCGAAAAAATGCAGCTGCTTCTAAAAAAGGAACAAAAACTGTAAAGAAAATAGTACAGAAGTCAGCAAAAAAAACTAGAGTTCAACCGGTGTCGAAAAAAATTGAAAAGATAAAGACGGTCGAGAAAAAAACTCAGGATGAAACGTTTGAAAATAAAGAAACAACACTTTTAAAAAAAGGTAAGGCTCAAGGGTTCGTGACCCAAGACGAAATTTTAGCAATTTTCCCCGATGTTGAAGAGAATATCGAGCAACTCGATGAAATCTATGCTGATCTCTCTGAAAAGGGTATTGATGTTATAGATAGTAGAGAAAAAATGATTTGGGGGGATAAGGCAGAATTTGGTTCAGAAACAGACGAGAAAGATATAACAGTTGAAGTGAGCGATTTCGCTGATGATTCAGTGAGAATGTATTTGAGAGAAATTGGAAAAATCCCGCTGCTTACAAGAGAAGAAGAAGTTACATTAGCAAAAAGAGTAGCTGAAGGCGACTTGTCAGCTAAAAAGGATCTTACGAAAGCAAACTTAAGATTAGTTGTTTCTATTGCCAAAAAATTTATGGGACGAGGCTTGGATCTGCTTGATTTAATCGAGGAAGGTAATACTGGTCTTATGCGAGCGGTTGAAAAATTTGATTATACTAAAGGTTTTAAATTTTCAACTTATGCAACGTGGTGGATTAGGCAGGCTATAACTCGCGCTATAGCTGACCAAGCCAGAACTATCCGGATTCCGGTTCATATGGTAGAAACTATTAATAAACTTTTAAGGACAAAAAGGAGGCTACTACAGGATCTTGGTCGGGAACCTTTGCCTGAAGAATTGGCGACTGAGATGGAAATGGATGTAGCTAAAATAAATCACATTCTGAAAATATCTCAAGATACGGTATCAATTGATGCGCAGATTGGTGAAGAGGAAGATTCACGTTTAGCAGATTTCATAGAAGATCAGGAAGCAGTTACTCCAGCTGAAGCGGCCACTAGCGAACTCTTGAAGGAAAACATTAAACAAGTTTTGGAATTTTTGACTCCGAGAGAACAAAAGATTTTACGAATGCGCTTTGGCCTTGATGATGGTCATGGCCATACATTAGAAGAAACCGGTCAGGAGTTTGGAGTCACCAGAGAAAGAATTCGTCAGATCGAGGCTAAAGCCCTTATGAAACTACGCAAACATAGGGAAAGTAAAAAACTACAGGATTATTTGCGTTAGTTTGTCCCTCTAAATTGCTGGCATTGGGGAACTGCTAGGAGAAAAAATTGGAAGAGGTTGATCCTTGATGTTAAAGGTATCTTTATAAGAAACGGCATTAGCTGGTTGTTGAAATGTAAAACCTTTGTTGATATCAGAAACCTGTAATGCAAGATCTACTATCATATCTTTAGTATTTAGAGTGAGATCAAGCCGATGAATGGTATGATCTTTTTTACCAATCAAAAAATCGCCATTTATACTACTAATGTTTTGGGAGAGATATTGTTTTAGGTCAGACTTTTCACCAGTTGTAAGTATAGTACCATTCTCATCTAAATAAGTTATTAGATTGTCAGAAAGATTATTTTTATCAAGATTAAAAATAAACTGGTTACAGTTGACTCCACTCACACTCTCGTCGGTGATTTTTTGAAAGCTTTTAAATATTTTAGCTTCAGACATTGAATCACTAAGACTCATGTTTGATTTTGGTTTTGAAGCTGCATCTGCTGTTGGAGATTTTTTATTTTTTTCAGCTTGAGTTTCAAAGTAGAACCATTTGTCTTGTATTTTTGGTTGCCCTGGTTTATCAGGGCTAGGAAATTTGGATAGTTTAAAATATAAATCATCTTTATTACTCAAAAGTTCAACTTGAGGGCTGGTATAACCGGCAGGCACCTCGATTTTAATGGTGAGATCACTATTAAATCCTTTCGTCAAGTCAAAATTGCCATTTGTTAAAAAAGCTAGTTCTGTTAAATTTTCTTGTGATTTATTAGATGCCCCAGCAACTGGTTTTAAAACTAGTCTACCTTCAAGATGACCGGAGTTAATTTTACCTAGACTGGATAGGGTGAGGTATTTAGTTAATATTGGGTTAAAGTAAGAATATGCAAATACACCGCCAATAATTAAAAGTATTCCTACAAAAACCGATCCTGTAATGGCAAACATCTTTTTTTTGCTGAGAAATGTTTTTATTTCCATATCCGAACCGGAAATTCCCGCAAAATTTGATGTTTGTGGGTTAATAGTATTTGTATAGATATCATTAAGATTGTTAATGATTAAATTACCAATTGACGTAAAAGCTTCTCCAATCTGCAGATCCTGCCAACCTGTTGATTTCAATTTTAGCTTTATATCAGTGTCACTCATTCCAAGTTCTCGGCAGCTTTCGATATATTCAATTAGTTTTGGATCTACCAACATACACCTCAATAAAACATAATAGTAAAAGCATTTTCATTATAATTACTTAATTATTTCTTGCCAAGTATTAGATAAAAAATCAATATTTTTTAAAGGAATTTTTCTAGGATTATTTTTTTATAGGTATCATAAGAGAAGCCTTTTCGGATTAAAGCTTCATAAAGTTTTTTCTTTTGAATGATCTTCTCACTTTTCTCGTATTTTTTTAAAACTCGATCTGCAATTTTGCTTGCATTTTTCAGTTCTAACTCTTCATCCTTATTCTCAAGGTGTTTTTCTATCAAATCTTTATCTACTCCCTTTTTTAAAAGTTCCAGCTTAATCAGTTTTTTTCCTTTTTTGCTTTGTTCAACATACCTTTCGGTAAAATTTTTATCATTTATGAGATTGATTGTTTTAAGCTTTTGTATGACTTTATTAACAATCTGCAAATCAAATTTTTTGGAGAGTTTGGCGGAAATTTCTTTTTGAGTGTGGCTGCGATAAGATAATATATTTAAAGCATTATCAAAAGCTTTACTAAAAATGTCAGCTTGTTTGGCTTTCTCGATATCACGGCTCGTCAGTTTATCTCCTTTCTTAATAAAGGTATCGTTTAAAACTTTGGCAGCTAAAGAAAGGCTGTAAAAACCATCGAGATAGATATTGTATCTATCTCTTTTGGTTTGTTTTTCTATTTTTGTGACTTGGCACATCATTATTTTTTGAAGTATTTATTGCGGATAGTTTTTTCTAATTCTTCAGAGATTTTTGGATTATCCTTCAAAAACTGTTTTGCCGCTTCTCTGCCTTGACCGATTTTCTTTTCCTTATATTCATACCATGCTCCGCTTTTTTTAGCTAAATCTTCTTTTACTGCCAGATCAAGAATATCACCGTATTTTGAAATACCTTCATTATACATAATGTCAAACTCGGCTGACCGAAAAGGCGGTGCAACTTTGTTTTTAACAACTTTGATAGCTACATGATTGCCAATAACATTGTCTCCATCCTTAATCTGTTCTTTTCTGCGGATATCCATTCTAACTGAAGAATAAAACTTAAGAGCATTCCCGCCAGTAGTTACTTCAGGATTCCCAAACATAACACCAATTTTCATTCTTAACTGATTAATAAAAATAAGGGTTGTATTAGATTTTGCGATTGCGCCTGTTAGTTTCCTGAGTGCCTGCGACATTAATCTGGCCTGCAGACCAAGATGTGAATCTCCCATATCTCCTTCTATTTCAGAGCGAGGCACAAGTGCGGCGACAGAGTCGACTACAATAATATCTACAGCATTAGATCGTATAAGAGTCTCGGTAATTTCCAGAGCTTGTTCACCTGTATCCGGCTGAGAAATTAAAAGTTTATCAATATCTACACCAATATTTTTAGCGTATTCCGTATCCAAGGCATGTTCAGCATCTATAAATGCAGCAGTGCCTCCATTTTTCTGAGATTCTGTGATGATGTGATAGGCTAAAGTAGTCTTTCCACTGGACTCAGGACCGTAAACTTCTATAATTCTTCCTTTTGGCACACCACCGACACCTAAAGCTATGTCCAGTGAGAGTGATCCGGTTGGTATTACCTGGACATCCAAGGCTTTTTTGTCTCCTAGTTTCATGATCGATCCTTTGCCGAATTGCTTTTCAATCTGATCTACCGCCATCTGGATAGCTTGTACTTTTCCTGATTTTTCGTCTGTCATCATTTCCTCCTAATTCTTGTCTTAGAGAATCTAACGTTTAAATTAATTATTATTTTGCGAATTTTAAGTTAAATAAATATTGCCCTTTAACTTTGCTTCTTTTTTCAACCTTAATCAATCCTTCAAGTAATCTGATTAAAAGTTCGCCTTGAGCTTTTATCATCTTATAACTAGCTAAAGTTATTCGGTTATACTCTTTAAATAGTCTTGCATAAAAGAGAACATTTTCACAAAGTTTAATCGCTTTTCTGTAGCAATCTATTCTTTCTTTTTCGTTATAGCATTCATAGCTCACTGATACCAGTGTCAAGATCTCAGCCGTGTCTTCTCTCATAGCATCCAGAAAATTGCTGTATTTTTTTATTTTTCCAGTTTTTGCTTCTACCAGAGAAAAAAACTCATTTGCTTTTTTTATGATTTGTACTTCGATATACTCTCTCATAGCTTATCTCTTCGCTTTACTCTTTAAAATTTTTAATTACCCCAATTACTTTTCCCTGGATCATAAAGGTGCCTTCTTCCGGAACAAGAGTTTGATGTGTCTTGTTGGTACTCATTGGTTCAAACATGGCTCGCCCTTTGTCAGTTCTCAGCCGTTTAACAGTTGCTTCTGTTCCGATGAGAACTACTACTTTATCGCCATGCTCGGCATGATTTATCTTTCGAAAGACTATATAATCACCATCATCGATTCCAGATAAGTTCATAGAATCTCCCTTGGCCGTCAACATGAAAACATCTTGGCTTCTTTTAATAAGTTTGGTTGATAGCGGGATCCAGTCTTCAATCAGCTCTTCTGCGTAAATTGGCATACCGCAAGCAACATTGCCGACCAGCGGTACATTTACCACATCTTCATTTTCAGCTACTTGTCTTTGGCCATCCAGAAGAACAATCCCCCTAGCTTGGTTGCCAAGGCGTTTGATCTGCCCTTTTGACTCCAGAGCGCGAAGATGTGAAACGACTCCCATTGGTGATGAACATCCGATTTTTTCCTGAAGTTCGCGGACAGTCGGGGCATCGCCGGTTTTTTCAACTGATTCTTTAATCCAGGTTAAGACTTTCTTTTGTCTGTCGGTTAATTCTTTTGCCATTTTTTTCTCTCCTGTTACTTAATTTAACAGACATCTTAATATTCTGTATAGTGTAAGTGTATACTATAAGTTATCCACAGGTCAAGAGTTTTGTATAGTATAAATAAGTATACAAGGGAAATTTTTAATTTATAATTAGCATTAAAAATTAAGAGATTTCTAAACGCAAAATTGCAAAATGTTCATTTTTGTGAGAAGATGCTTGTAATAAAGAGAAGTGAGGAGGGTGCCATAAGCTCTCCTTTTGTAGCTTGGAAATCTAAAAAATTTATGGGTATAGGATGAAAGGTGATGAGATCTGATGAAAACTGAGGCTGAAACTGAAAGAAAGTGCAAAACCTGCGGAAGCCACGGCGAAAAAAGTGGTGAGTGCCATAACGGTCAGAGTAAATTTTTTCTGACTATAACCAATTCGGAAGGATCTTGCGAAGAATGGAATCCATGTAAAGGAGGCAATGAGTAAAATGACCGAAACCGGAAAACCTGCTCTGCATTATTTTGTAGACTCAGTAACCGGAAGGGTTTACAAATTCAATCCCCCAATTGGCGGTATCAAGACTTTAAGCGGCAAACTAATTGAGGTACCAGATAAAGTCGGAACGGTAAAAATCGAGAATCGGAATCATATCCTTGAAAGGTGGTGAGTGATGATGGCAGTGTCATGGGTTATGTTAGCCTATATGAGTCATGCTTGTATCCACATGCAGGGATACAGCACTAATGTGCACATGGTGAGATAAACTGCACTGACTACACGAAAAATAAGGGCTATTGTCCTGCGCGCTACAGGTACCACATAGAGGACTGATAAATGTCTCCTTTGTGGTAATGATAAGCATTATAACTATTTAGGGTGGTGAGAAATGAAAGTTTTGGTATTCCAAGTCAGGAAGTTTCTAGTTTGCTCAGATGTTAGTGGTTGCAAGCAGTATCCCGATTGTCTTACTGAGAAGGGTCTTTGTGACTCGGCAAAGCACGTTAACAAAGTGCAGACCGAACCTTGGGTTGAGGGCTCTTATCTTAAGGATATTCCTGAAGAATGTTCTGTCTGTGGGTATCCTATCAATCTCAATAATTGGCGCAGTACTAGTGCTGAGTGGAACAGTGCAAATTGCGGTCGTTGTGGCAATAACTTATTTCAATAAAAGGTTGCTTCATAAACCACAATCGGGCGGGATGAGAAAAATCACAATTGATTTTGTGAGAGTTCTTGTTCCGCCTTTTTCTTTTGCTAAAATTAATACCTCAACCTTTATTATTACACAGTCTTGAGGCATTGCTACTGTACTAAACGGGTCTATTAAAGTAGATGATATTTTTTCATAAGGAATTCCTCTTTTTCGGTCGGAATGACATGGTTTTGAAACTTCGCTTCTGCTAGAATAAAAGTATGAAGAAGCAGAAATTTGTAGTTTTTGACGGTAATGCTATCGTCCATCGCGCCTATCATGCTATGCCGCCGATGACGACCAAGAAGGGTGAGCTAATAAATGCTGTTTATGGCTATTCCTCCATGGTTTTAAAGGTCTTAGCCGAGTTAAAGCCCGACTTTGTGGCGGTGGCTTTTGATATGCAAGCTCCGACATTTCGCCACAAGGAATACAAGGAATACAAGGCGACCAGAGTCAAAGCCCCGGATGATTTGTATGAGCAGTTTGAGCGAGTCCGCGAGGTGACAGAGGCGCTCAATATTCCTATTTTTGAGAAAAAAGGTTTTGAGGCTGATGATGTCATCGGCACTTTGTCGTGCGAGGCACCGAAAGACATAGAAACTATCATTGTGACCGGCGACCTTGATGAGCTGCAACTTGTAAACAAAAATACTAAAGTTTACACGATGAAGCGCGGTTTTACCGATACCGTTTTGTATGACGAAAAAGCGGTGGAGGAAAAGTATGGCTTTGGAGCGGATAAATTTGTCGATTACAAAGCTCTCCTCGGCGATCCTTCAGACAACATCCCCGGGGTGGCCGGCATTGGTGATGTTTCTGCTAAGAAGCTGATTGCCGAGTATGGTTCAATCGAAAATATTTACAAAAACCTGGACGAAATCGGAGGTACATTGAAAACAAAGCTCGAGACAGGTAAAGACAACGCTATTTTGTCCAAGAAACTGTCAAAAATTGTTTGTGATGTGCCGATTCAGCTAAAACTGAAAGAGTGTTGCACCCATGACTTTGATCGCCAGAAAGTATTTGCCATTTTCCAAGAACTGGGGTTTAAGTCTCTCTTAAACAGATTGCCGAAAGAACAAGTTCAGCAGGGACTTTTTGCCGAGGCAGAAGAAAAGAGAGACAAGATTCACATTGAAAAAGCCGATTATAGAATTATCACTGACGAAAAAGACTTGGACAAACTGGTCAAAGATTTTGAAAAAGAGAAGTGTATTTCCGTGGACACCGAAACAACTTCTCAAATTGCCGTTGACGCGCATCTTGTCGGCATATCGCTTGCCAAAAAAGAAGGCGAGGCTTTCTACATTCCGATCGGTCATAGCAAAGTTAAAAGTTCAAAGTTAAAAGTTCAAGGTGAAGGAAGGGAATTTCTCGACTCGTCCTCTCAGGAAGTCGCTCGGAATGTCGGGAGTGAGTTAGGCTCGCGGCAGCTTGATAAGGAATTGGTGCTTGAGAAATTAAGGCCTATTTTGGAAAATCCAAAAATTCAAAAAGTTGGGCATAATTTGAAATATGATTACATTGTTTTTGCCGGTGCCGGCGTGAAACTGCAGGGATTTTTCTTTGACACAATGATTGTGGCTTACCTTTTAAATCAAAATCTGCGATCACCCAAGCTTGATGACGTGGCTTTTGCCGAACTTGGTATTGAAATGATTCATATCCGGGAGGTGATCGGCAGCGGCAAAAACGAAATTAACTTTAGAGACGCAGAAATCCAAAATTCTTACAAATACGCCTGCGAAGATGCCGATGTGGCGCTCAGACTTTACTATCATTTGTGCCAAGAGCTGAGCGAGAAAAATCAAAAGGATTTGTATGAAAAAGTGGAAGCGCCCCTTATTCCGATTTTGGCCGAGATGGAAATGGCCGGTGTTTTGATCGACCCGAAAGTGATGGGGGAAAGCTCAAATAAACTGGCGACAAGGATTAACAAACTGGAACATGATATCCATAAACTCGGCGGAAGCAAATTTAACATTAACTCCCCTTCCCAGCTTCAAACGGTTCTCTTTGAAAAGTTAAAGTTGCAGGATAATATCGAAGATATAAGGGAACTAAAGAAAATAAAAAGTGGAGGGTTCTCAACCGGAGCCGGGGAGCTGGAAAAGCTGGCCGGGACGCATCCTATTGTCGCCAAAATTGCTGAATACCGGGAGCTGACAAAGCTAAAGTCAACCTACCTTGATACTTTGCCCAAGCTGATTAATGCTCGTACCGGCCGAATCCACACCTCATTTAATCAGGCTATCACCGCTACCGGCCGGCTTTCATCGAGTGATCCCAATCTTCAAAACATCCCCATTCGCACATCAGAGGGCAAGGAAATTCGTCGGGCATTTGTGTCTCCCAAAGGCAAAAAACTGCTTTGTGTTGACTATTCACAAATAGAGCTTCGTATCATTGCTCACATCTCAGGCGACAAGGTGATGACTGCAATATTCCGTAAGGCCGATCAAGACGTTCACACGGCGACGGCCGCCAAAGTTTACGGGGTTAAAGAAAGCGAAGTAACACCGAGCATGCGCCGGAATGCCAAGGCGGTCAACTTTGGCATTATCTACGGTGTTTCTCCGCACGGGCTCAAGCAGTCAACCGGTATGAGTCGCGAAGAGGCGCATGACTTCATAGAAAAATACTTTTTGATTCATGAAGGAATTAAAAAGTACACTGAGGAAATTATAGAGGTAGCTAAAAAAGTCGGTTACGTAGAGACGCTTTTCGGCCGCCGACGCTACCTTCCGGAAATTAATTCCAATAATTTTGTCGTGCGGGGCCAAGCCGAGAGAATGGCGCTCAATATGCCTATTCAAGGCACAGCCGCCGATCTCATAAAGCTTGCCATGATTGAAATTGCCGAGGTTTTGTCGCAGATTTCATCCGAAACCAAGATGCTGCTTCAAGTGCATGACGAGCTGGTTTTTGAAGTGCCGGAAGCTGATCTTGAGAAGGTTACAGATTTCATTTGCAATAAAATGGATAATGTCATCAAGCTGTCTGTGCCGATTCAGGCAGTTGCCGAAACGGGCGTAAGCTGGGCCGAGTGCAAATAATACTTATCAAAAAAGAATGGAAAATCTAAACCAAAAACAAAAAATATTATTGAATGCCATACAGTCTTGGAAAAAACCGGGTGGGAAGATTATTGTTGGCGTTGATGGTTACAGTGGTGCGGGAAAAACTACTTTAGTTCAAGGAATCGAAAGGGAAGATGCAGATATTTTGCCTGTTAACCGCGATGATTTTGCTATTCCTCGCAAAGAATTTTGGGATAAATTTGGTAAAGCAAAAACCGAGCAGGAAAAGATCGATGTGGTTGTTGATGAGACAATTGATATAAATGAACTGAGTTCTTTCTTAAAAAAATTTCAAGAAGAAGACGGAATAATTGAATGGACTCTTCGTAACGATAAATCAGGGTTTAAAGATAACCTTAGAAAGTTTAGCTTTTCAAAAAGCGTGTTAGTGGTAGAGGGAATCTTTCTGTTTCGGCATAATGGAGTGAAAAGCCTCTTTGACAAAAAAGTGTTTTTAGAGATTGATCAGGAAATGGCAGACGACAAGACGTAAAAGAGAAATGGATAAATGGGGAGATAATTATTTGCCAGATACACATCCCGATTCTGCGTTTAGACTTACCAAAATTGGTTTTAATCAATACTTAGAAAAATTTCATCCGGAAAAGCAAGCAGACTTGCTTATAAAATGATTGATATTTGAACTAAAATTCGCTATAATCACTTTTGCATTTATGAGTAAAAAGACTTTATATAGAGCAGGCGAAAATAGAATCATTGGAGGGGTTTGCGCCGGAATAGCCGACTATTTTGATATTGATCCGGCAGTTGTTAGGGTGATCTGGGTACTTTCCGCTTTTGCAGCGGGAGCGGGCATCTGGGCATATCTTGTCGCTTGGGCGGTAGTGCCGGAAAACCCTGAGTTAAAAAGAAAGGATCTAAAATTGAGCAGTAAAATCAAAATAAAAAAAGAAACAGAAAAAGTTACTGAGGATTTTAGGATCCATGGTCGGAACCCGATTTTTGGTCTTTTACTTTTAATTATTGGTGCTATATTTCTGGCTAATAATTTTTTTCCTGAGCTTCGTCTAGATAAGTATTGGCCTATTATTCCTATTGCTCTTGGTTTTATTTTAATTTTTTCGAGCTATCAAAAGAAATGAAAATAAAACCCTTCAAAGCGGCCCTCGGATTTTTAATACTTTTTCTAAGTATAGTTTTACTCTTTACCACTTCAGGCTTTGTTTCATGGAGCATATGGCTTTTTGTCTGGCAGTTTTGGCCGGTACTTTTTGTGGTGTTCGGTGCTGCTTTCATAATGTATCGCTGGAAATTGAATATTTTTTTGGGTTCACTCATTTTTATAATAATTTTTGTGGCTTTAAGTACTAGTCTATGGATTACTTGGCAAGATCAGTACTTTAATACTCAGAAGTTTGCCGAGAGAAACGGCAAAGATATAACAACGACTCGGATTTCAAACGAAATACCAAAGAATATGAACTTTACAGATGTAAAAATTCGTTTTGGTGAATCGCGTCTAAATATTTTCTCGCTGCCGGACAGTGAAAGCGGATTTTTGTATGATGGGACTCATGTTTCTAACTTTTTCATCTTAGACCAACATCTGGAAACCGTCGGAGAAAAAGCAAAACTAGATCTTAAAACGTCTCCTTTTATTAACAAGCTTTTTGGGCCTAAAAATATTAACGAAATGAATATTGGCTTTTCGCCTAAAATCGAGTATTCGTTTGATATCAGTACCGGTTCATCAAATATTAACCTAGACTTTTCTAAACTTAAGGTCAGAAACCTTAATATGGATGCTGCCGCTTCTGATGTGGATATTCACTTTGGACCAAATGCAAACTCCAAGGTTGATATAAAGTCGGGTGCAAGTTCTATCAAACTGTTTTTGCCGCAAGATTTAGGTATAAAAATAGATTCAAAAACAGCCCTAACCTCAAAAAATTTTGCTGATTTTGATATGGTAAAAACCAATTCCGGTTGGCAAAGCCCCAATTGGAATAAATCGAAGAACAGAGTTGATATAAAGTTTGAATCAGGGATATCGAAAGTCGAGTTAGTAAAGTAAGTTGACTCTGGTATAATAAGAATATGCGGAAAAATACGAAATCAAAAACGCTTAAATCATCTTTTTTATCTAAAGCAGATCTTCATATTCATTCTTTAAATGACGGTAAAGCTAATCCTGAGGAAATTGTAGATTGGGTTCATGAGAATACTGACTTTGCAGTTATTGCCATTACAGATCATGATGATGTGGCGTCTGCTTATGAAGCAAAAAAAATCTCAAAGAAAAAGGGCTATAAATTTGATGTAGTAATCGGCGAAGAAGTTACAGCGCAAGAAGGTCATATTGTAGCTCTTTTTATCAAAAAAAGAGTCAAGCCCGGCATGAGCGCACATGAAACTATCAACGAAATACACCGCCAGAGTGGATTGGCGATCGCTGCCCACCCATTATTTCAGACTAAAATGAGAAATCCCAAATATGGGCCAATGGATGGTGTTGGTTCTATCACCCTAATTAAAGAAGCTTTTGATGGAGTTGAAATATTAAATGGAACACCAACTTTTAGGAATATTAATTTAAAAGCCAAATATGTGAATGATACCTTATTGAAAAAAGCTGAAACCGGCTCAAGCGATGCTCATATAAAAGAAGCAATAGGCACTGCTTATACTTTATTTGGAGGGAAAACAGCTGAAGATTTAAAAAAGGCGATTATTAGAGGTGAGACACAAGCTTATCGCGAACGGTGGGAAATGGGATGGATTATAAGATATATGGTTTACTATGTTCCGACAGTCTTTAGAAATATTTTTTGGGGGCTTAAACATGGTTTCTCTGCCAAAGAACCGAATATTGTTAAAGTACCAAAGGATTTTAAATAATGAAAGTGCTTTTTATCCTTCCTCATTACGACTTTGATGATGATGAATACTTTGTGATCAAAGGTTTTTTGGAAGGTAAAGGCTTAAAAACCGAAACCGCTTCTACTCATATTTCAGAAGCGGAAGGGAGGTTTAGAAAGATTGTTAAACCGGATTTTGTGGTAGACGATGTACGGGCCAGGGATTATGACGCTTTTGTCTTTGTTGGAGGACCCGGCGCCAGTGAACTCTATCACAACGTCACTGTTACTAATCTCGTAAGCGATACTCTGGTCAGCAGAAAAGTTACGGCCTTGATTGGTGAAGCGGTACCCATACTGTATTATGCGAATGTTTTGAAAGGCCGGCAGGTCACAACTCTTGAGAATCTGAAAGAAGAGATTGAAGACGGCGGCGGATATTATACCGGTACAAACATGGAGCAGGACGGAGATCTTATAACCGGCTTTGATGATCGGTCTACTGAAGCCGTGGCTGATGCCATTGTCCGCAGTCTGGCTTGGCAGAGGGATCGGATAGAACGCGAACATCTGGATAAGTGATATTGATTTATATATTCTTCTATACAAGAGTTTTTTAATTTTGCTACAATGGTAAGCCAATAAGCAGGAGATATCTATGCCTGAACTTCCCGAAGTTGGTACTCCTCACTGTCATTTCGTGCCCCGACACGGAAACCATAACAATAAGATTCCCGATCGGGTCGGGAATGACATAAAAGAAAATGCCAGAATTGCCAGAAGTTGAGACTGTCAAAAATGATTTAAAATCAAAAATTACCGGAACGAAAATAGTGTCGGTTAACGCTCTATGGCCTGGCATTGTCAAAGACACCCCATACAAGGTTTTTGTAAAACAGGTAGAGGGAGCTGAAATTATAAAGGTTAAAAGACGGGCTAAAAATCTGATTATTTCTCTTTCGAATGGCCTAAATTTGCTGGTTCATCTCAAGATGACCGGACACTTTTTGATTGCTGAATCCTCGGCTGAAATTTCTAAGGAAGGTAAATGGTTAAAAGCCAAGAATACAGATCTACTAAATGACCGGCAAAACCAATTTATTCGTATTATCTTTTATTTGGACAACGGCATGATTTTAGCGATGAGCGATATGAGAAAGTTCGCTTACATTAAACTTGTTGGTGATAAGGAGTTACAAACATTCCTTTCTTCTTATGGGCCAGAGCCGTTCAGTCCGGAGTTTACAGAGGAGAGACTAAAGAAAATTTTACGAGCAAAAAACATCGTTGTAAAAAAAGTTCTGATGGATCAGTCGAAAATTGCCGGTATTGGCAATATTTATGCCGATGAAATTCTCTGGGCAGCGCGGGTTCATCCGCTATCAGTCTCTTATAAATTATCTGATCAAGATGTCAAAGCAATTTATCAAAATATCAAGAAAATATTAAAATTGGCCATAGAAAAACGCGGTACGTCAACCTCAGACTTTCGCGATACGAGCGGACGAAAGGGCACATTTGGTGATCTAAGAAATGTTTATAGAAGGACTGATCTTCCTTGCCCTGAATGCGGTGGGTCGGTTAAAAAAATAACGGTAGGCGGTCGAGGCACTCATTTCTGTCCTGTTTGCCAAAAAGAGGTGAAATGATTTACTTTTTCTTCGGAGAAGACACTTACCGACTCAAGAAAACTATTGAAGCCTTTGCTGGCAAGTTCGGAGATGATTCGCTCATGAATGTTTCGGTTTTTGAGGATGATTATGATCTCAAAAAAATAAGTTCGGCTATGCTTTCACTGCCATTTCTAAGTAAGAAAAGGCTGGTGATAATGAAAAACATATTCTCGGCGAAAAACTTAGATGCGAAGAAATTGGCTGAAATTTTAGATAGTGCACCGGATTCTACAGTTATGCTTTTTATCCAGGAGGGGCAGCCAGACAAGCGTTCTGTTCTCTTTAAGCGATTGATAAAAGAAAAATCCAAAGAACTCGGGTTTTTAAGCGGTGCTGAACTGGCTAAATGGATCAAGGCGGAAGTGCAAAAGGCGGGCGGTGAGATTGGGCCTAAAGAAGCGCTTCTTTTGGCCGAGTATTTTGGCGGAAATCTCTGGCAGCTGAAAAATGAGGTTTCCAAGCTAGTCGCTTATGACAAAAATATCAAGCTTGAAAATATCGAAAAGCTTTCAGTTTCTAATGTAAATGTCAAAATATTTGATCTCACTGATACGATTACGGCTGGTAATAAAGAAAAATCGTTTAAAATCTTAAAGGACCTTCTCGACTCCGGAGAAAATGAGCTTTATATTCTTTCAATGATTCAGTGGCAGGTTCGCAATCTGGCTCTTGTTTATGGTTTTAAAAATGCAAGCGAGACGGAAATTGCAAAAAAAACAAAATTGAACCCGTTTATAGTCAGAAAATCACTGGTTGCAGCCAAAAAAATCAGTTCAGATGGTACCATAAAAAATTATTATAGCCAAATCATTGAAGCTGAAAACGACATTAAAACCGGCGCCAAAGAGCCGGATGTGGCTCTGGAGCTTTTAGTAAATCAGTTAACAGATTAAATAGGTTTGTGATATAATTTAATTAGATCGAGGAGGACGATCTTTTTTGTTCCCTAAGTTTTCTTTTAATCCATTTAACCAGACCCGGAAAGGAAGGGAAGGCACATGAACAGAGTATGTGAACTGCTTGGCATTGAGCACCCAATTCTTCAAGGCGGGATGACATGGGTAAGCGATGCTCCGCTTGTCTCGGCAGTTTCAAATGCAGGAGGGCTTGGTATTATCGGAGCGGGAGCTATGCCGGTGGATCTTTTACGTTATGAAATCCGCAAAACCAAGGGGCTGACGGATAAACCTTTCGGGGTTAATCTTGTTATGATCAATCCAGAGTTTGAGCCTCAGCTTGAAGTGATTCTCGAAGAGTTACCTGATGTTTTGACTCTTGGAGCCGTGACAAAAATAGATATCATTACTAAAATCAAGGCAAAGGGCATTAAGGTGATTCCAGTGTTATCGGCGGTGGCTATGGCAAAGCGCGCTGAGCAAGCAGGTGCTGCAGCTATTATTGCTGAAGGAAGTGAAGCTGGCGGTCATATCGGTGAGACTACCACTATGGTTTTAACCCCACTAGTTGCTGATGCTGTTGCAGTTCCGGTTATTGCGGCGGGAGGTATTGCTGATGGCCGTGGTATGGCGGCTGCTTTTATGCTGGGAGCTGAAGGTGTCCAGATGGGTACGCGCTTTGTCTGCGCTGAGGAATGTACGGTGCATGAGGATGTCAAGGCGAAATTTGTGAGAGTTGGTGACAGAGCCACTAAAGTAACTTCACGAGCAACCGGCTTCCCTGTCAGAGCCATCAAAAACAAGCTTGCTGTAACATACGAAGAACTTGAGAAAAAGTACCATCAAGGAGAGTGTTCTATCGAAGATATTGAGAATCTCGGTCTTGGCAAACTTCGGGAAGCCATGAGAGAAGGCAATGTTCGTGACGGTTCGCTTATGGCCGGCCAATGTGTTGCCATGGTATGTGAGATTCAGCCGGTTGAGGAGATTATTCGTGAAATACAAAAAGAATGTGAACAAGTGATCGATAACATGAACGGTTATCGGACTTAAGCAGTAAATTCAACATAAATAAACAGGGCGGGAAGCCAGATGCTTCCCGCCCTGAAAATTTTTTAAAACAAATTATTTTTTCTTTGCTACAGGTTTTTTCTTAGCAGTTACTTTCTTTACTGCTTTTACTTTTTTACCCCCTTTAACTAGTTTCACAAGCCGGGACTTTTTTCTGGTGGCGGTATTTTTATGAATAACATTCTTCTTTGCTGCTTTATCCAGTGACTTATAAACGGCAGAGATTTTTTCCTGCATTTCTTTCTCGCTTAAAACACCGATGCCTTTTTTAACCTCTTTAATCTTAGATTTGTAAGCATCTTTAATAGCCCGATTTCGGGCTGTTCTGATTCTGGTTTGGCGCATCTGTTTCTGCGCTGATTTAATGACTGGCATAATTCGTTCCGCTTAAATTAAAAATTGTTCGAACTTGCTTATTTTAGCAAAAATCTAATGGGTTGTAAAGGAAAACTTTAGTACAAACTTTAATACGAAAACATTGACATTTACCTTTATATGAGGTACAATTTTCTATTACCGTTTAAAACGGAGGGCGGAGAGATTTAGATTAGATGGAGCTTTCACCAAAGCAGCAAATAGTTGAACTAATCAAAAAGTCGCAGGATATATTGCTTCTTGGGCATGCAGGTCCGAGCGGAGATAGCATAGGTTCGCTTTTGGCATTATGGCGAGTTTTAAAAGATATTGGCAAAAATCCAAGTGTGGTTGTGAGTGATAAAATTCCAAGTGCTCTTGCATTTTTGCCTGAAATCTCGGAAATTAAGACGGAGCCGGAGGGTGCTAAAGACATTGTTCTTAAAGTCAAAATTAAAGATGCGGGTATAGAAAAGATTTCAACCCGAAGCGATGAAGAAACTCTAGACATTATTATCACACCGCAAAACGGCAAATTTGAAACGGATGATGTGATAGTTGAGGCCGGCAAACCACAATATGACTGCATTATAGTTCTGGATACACCGGATGTAGAGAAAATTGATAAGGTTTATGATAAGCACACCGAGCTTTTCTTTGAAACTCCAGTTGTAAACATAGACCATCATGCCGGCAATGAGTATTTCGGTACGGTTAACTTGGTGGATCTCACAGCAGCTTCCACTGCGGAGATCTTGGTGGCTATTTTTGAAGCGCTGGGAAGGCCGAAACCGGATGAAGATACGGCTACTTTGCTTTTGGCCGGTATTACAGCTGATACTTCCAGTTTTAAAAATAATAATACTACTCCGAAAACCATGACTGTAGCTGCCCAGCTTCTGGCTGCAGGTGCGCGTCAACAGGACATTATTCAGAATTTCTATAAGATGAAGAGTTTGAAAGCCCTAAAACTTTGGGGCAAAATTCTTTCAAATGTTGAAAAAGATACGGATTTTCGTATTGTCTGGTCAAAAATCAGTTATCAGGATTTTTCCGGTGCGGACTCAACTCTGGACGAAGCGAAGGAAGTAATGGATAAAATGCTTATCAATACCCCAAATGTCGATGTGGTCACATTACTCATTGAAGCAGATAAAAATACAACAAATGTTTTTCTAAAGGGTGTAAAAGGAACAGATGTCTTGGAGGTTGCAGAGATTTTTCATGGACGGGGTACGGCTCGTGATGTATCTTTTGAAATCAAAAACATGAGTTTGGCGCAGGCTGAAGAGAAAATACTAGGTGAAATAAGAAAAATCAGATCAAAAAAATTGGGACGGTCGATTAAAGAAACTGAAAAACCGGATAACCGAAAAACAAAAGAACAAGACGCTGAAAGGGTTGGAATAGAAAATGAAAGTATTGGAGGGAGAGGAAAAGAGCTGGAGAATATTTCAGAAATGCAAGGACCAATGCCAAGAACCTCCAAGGATAAACCGATGGTTGAAGAAAAGGCAGCCAAAGAATATCAGGAAGATCAGAGTGATGCGATATCAAAGGCGATAGAATCACTTGAAGCGGCCGGCGAAAAAATTAGTGGTGAAGAAGAAAACCCAGAAAATACAGGGAGTTCGGTACCGGCTCAAAAAAAGCAGATCCAAAAGGATCCGGGTTCTCTCACACATGTATCTGAGGTTCTGAAAAAGTTTAATCTAAATGACAAAAAGAAACTTGAGGAGTTTAAAGCTAAGAACGAAAGCACCAGAGAGAATCTAAAGAGAGGAAACGGAGAAAGTTAAGTAATTTGTCATCCTGAGCCCGCCAGAGGTGGATAGACTCCTTGAAGGATCTTTATCGTTGTGTTGCTCCGAGTTATTATCATTGATTTACTTTTTGAAAAAAGTAAAACAGAAACATCCGACTAGGGCGGCGACAAAGTGTCGAATTTTAATTCATTCAGGTTTGAAAAACCACAACTCCTTTAAGTCGGATCTAAAGAGGTATAATTAAATCATGCAAAAAGAGGGGATTTATTTAATAGACAAGCCGGCCGAGTGGACGAGTTTCGATGTGGTGGCAAAAATGCGCAGGATTACAGGTGTAAAATCTGTCGGCCATGCCGGAACTCTTGACCCTTTTGCAACAGGGCTTCTAATCGTATTGGTTGGCAAAGAGTTTACAAAGCGACAGAATGAGTTCATGAAACTGGATAAAGAGTATAATGCAACCCTTAAGCTAGGTTTTGAGAGTACGACCGGTGACCCGGAAGGCGAAATTACGACAGTTGCCAAGGGACTGTCCCTTGGCAAGCCAGAAGTGGAGGAAGTGTTAAAGAGTTTTGTTGGTGGAATTGAACAAATACCCCCAGCGCACAGCGCGATTAAAATTAATGGAGAGCGCGCATACAAAAAAGCGCGGAAAGGCCAGGATTTTGAGATGCCGAAAAGAAGAATCACGATTTACTCCTTAGATTTAATTAGCTACAAGTATCCATTGGTAAAATTTCTTGTCAAATGCTCGAGTGGTACGTATATCCGAACCCTTGGGGAAGATATTGCGGGAAGTCTGGGGACGAAAGGCTATCTTACAGAACTTAGACGGGAGAAGATTGGCAAATATGATATTGTAAATTCGCGTAAAATTGATGAAATAGATAAAGCTAAATTAACTTTGCCTTGAAATGAAAGCTGCTTTCGTGATAGAATAGGATAAATTAAGCAGCGAAAGGAACATATGGCTTTAAAGAAAAAAGAAAAGGAAGAGATTATTAAAGGCAGCGAAACTCATGAAGGCGATACCGGTTCTCCGGAAGTTCAGATTGCTATTTTTACCGAAAAGATTAAAAAACTTACCGATCATTTGAAGGATCACAAGAAAGATAACCACTCTAGACGAGGACTTCTAAAGATGGTTTCCAAAAGACGAAAACTGCTTGATTATTTGATGAATACGAACAAGAAGCGATATAATGAAGTGGTAAAAAAATTAGGATTAAGGAAATAATCCTAATTCAGTATTGAGCGTTGAATGTCATTCTGAATTTGACCGAAGAATCTATATTCAATAAATCTGGCTTCCGAATCTAGCCCAAGTGACAAAAGAAGAACATTAATAAATTAAATTTTGAGAAACCGGAAATTTTAGCCGGGTAAGAAGAGTGGATTAACATCGGCTCCTTGAACTCGTTTGAAATCTCCATTTCTCAGAAAGGAAAAAATGGAGAAAAAATCTCTAGGAAAAGTGTCTCATGAGGTAAAATCAGGAGACAAAAGTTTTAAATTTGAAACAGGTAAATTGAACAAGTTTGCATCAGGCTCGTGTGTGGTTTCATCGGGCGATTCTATCGTAATGGCGACGGTTGTGGTCTCGGAAGGAGTTAAGGAAGGTATCGACTACTTCCCTCTTTCCGTGGACTTCCAGGATAAATGGTACGCTACCGGTAAAATCTCCGGTTCCAGATTTGTCAAGCGTGAAGGGCGAGGCTCTGAACTTGGTATTTTGCGTTCACGCATGATTGATCGGCCGATACGGCCGATGTTCCCGAAGGGCTACATGAATGAGGTACAGGTTATCGTTACTCCCCTTTCGCTTGATTTGGAAATAGATCCGGTTGTCTTGGGTATGAATGCAGCCTCAGTTTCTCTAATGCTTACAGGCGCGCCTTTTGAAGGTCCAATAAGTGCGGCAAGGGTTGGCCGGATTGACGGAAAACTCAAATTAAACCCAAGCTACGAAGAAATGGAAAAATCAGATTTTGATATCTTGGTCGCCGGTACGAAAGAAGCCATCACTATGATAGAGGGCGGTGGAGATCAAGTTTCTGAAGACATTGTGGCCGAAGCACTTGAGTTTGCCCACAAAGGTATGCAGCCATTGATCGAAGCGCAGGAGAAACTCATCAAAGAAATGAAAGTCGAAGAGCAAAAGTATGAACTGAATAAGCCTCAGGAAGGCGCCTATTTAGCCATCACTAAATATTTAGAAGACAAGCTTGGAGAAGCTATCCGTCATCAGGATAAAATGGCTCGAAACTTAATTATCAACGAACTTGAGGATGTGGTCCATGAGCAGTTTAAGGAAGAGTTTGAAGAAGAGGAAATCTCTCTGGTGTTTGACAAGGTTATCAAGGAAGAAGTGAGAAAAGTTATACTCGAAGAAGGCATTCGCCCGGATCATCGCAAAATGGATGAGGTTAGGGCGCTGTTTGCTGAAGTTGGGCTCTTGCCGAGAACTCACGGTTCAGGCCTTTTCACTCGTGGCGAAACTCAGATTCTTTCCATTACCACTCTCGCCTCTCCGTCTAAAGCGCAAATGATAGATTCGATGGATCAGGATTTCAACAAGCGTTATATTCACCATTATGTTGATACCGGCGCTTCATACGGTGATATCAAGCGTCTCGGGCCCGGCAGACGGGCCATCGGTCACGGCTTTTTGGCTGAAAAGGCTCTTGAACCGGTGCTGCCTAAAGAAACAGATTTTCCCTACACTATTCGCGTCGTTTCTGAAATTTTGTCCGAAAACGGTTCCTCATCAATGGGTTCAGTCTGCGGATCATCACTCGCTTTAATGGATGCCGGTGTGCCGATCAAAGCAGCCGTTGCCGGTGTTGCCATGGGTCTTATGACCGAGGGTGGCGATCTAAGCAAAAAATACGTTATCTTGACCGACATTCAAGGCGCGGAGGACTTTGCCGGCGATATGGACTTCAAGCTTGCCGGAACAAGAAGCGGTATGACCGCCATTCAAATGGATATCAAGGTCAAAGGCCTCACCCATGCGTTTTTGGTTGAGGTTATAAAGCGCGCCAAAGACGCCAGGCTTCAGATTTTAGACGCCATGGATAAAGCCATTTCCGAACCAAGGGGCGAACTCTCTGGTTACGCGCCGAGGCTGACCACATTGCATATCAACCCTGAAAAAATCCGCGATGTTATCGGAAAAGGCGGTGAAATGATTAATAAGATTATTGCCGAGTGCAATGTCGAGATTGATATCGATGACGACGGAAATGTGGTCATTGCTGCCGTAAACGGTGAAAACGCCCAGAAAGCGATCGATTGGATCAAGTCTATCACAGCCGAGCCGGAAATCGGCAAGGGTTACAAAGGCAAAGTGGTCAAAATCATGGATTTTGGCGCCTTTGTTGAGTTCATGCCGGGCAAAGAAGGCCTGGTTCACATTTCGCAGATTTCTGAGGAGAGAGTGAATAAAGTGACGGATGTTTTGAAAGAAGGTCAGGAAGTAGACGTCAAGCTCGTCGAAATCGATTCACAAGGACGCAACAACCTCTCCATGAAAGCAGTAAAAAAATAAAGTTCTAAATAAAAAAGGCCTCGAAAGAGGTCTTTTTTGATATAATAGGTTTATGGAGATAAGAAAAGCCAAACTTGAAGATCTGGATAACCTTAAAAAACTGACTTATGATTTTTTAAACAATGAAAAAGAAAACTTTGAAGATTCTTATGACCCTAGCTATGCTTTAACAGAGGCCTCGTCGAATTTTATAAAAGGCAGGATTGAGGCAGAAAAGGGCTTGGTTCTTGTTGCCGAAGATGAGGGCAAGCTCATAGGTTTTTTGATAGGATTTATAGGTAAAATACCTGATGCGCGCAAAACTATGAAACCGGCTGTTTTAGATGAGATTTTTATTGAAAAAGAATATCGTCGCCAAAAAATAGGGAGGGAAATGCTAGCTGAGTTTCAAAAGTGGGCCAAAAGGCAAGGAGCAAATAAACTGCGAGTTTCTGCATCCACTAAGAATAATGCAGCGCTCCAAGCCTATAAAAACTTTGGATTTTCTGATTTCACCCTAAAACTAGAGAAGGATATATGAAGGTAGCAGTATTTAGTGATGTGCATGACAACTTAGCGCGCTGGCGAGAAGCGGCGAAAATTATTGCCGAGGAAAACATCAAAATCGGATTTTGCTGCGGAGATATCGGTGATTTAAACACAGTCGAGGAAATTGCCAAATCATTTGAAACACTTTATTTGGCTCTCGGAAACCTGGATTTTAAGATCAAGAACTCAACCGGCCTTTTCCCAAAAAATGTGGTTTTCGCTCCGGATTTCGGTGAAGTTGTGCTTGATGAGCGTAAAATTGCTTATGTTCACAACAATCGCACGGTGAAGCAACTGGCTGAAAGCGGCAGATATGACATTGTATTCTACGGCCACACCCATACGCCCTGGGAAGAAAAAACCGGAAATACTCTCATGATTAACCCCGGCGAAGTTGCCGGCCAGTTCGGCCGCGCCAGTTTCGCACTTTTTGATCTAAAAACAATGAAGCCTGAACTAAAAATCTTAAAATAATCTCTAAGGATTCGTTGAAAAACTATCTCAAACTTTTGCTGTCGCACAAGTTTGAGAATTTGTGTGTGCTGATCTCTAACTACCCAGTCATATAATTATCTAACTTATGCTAAAATAAGTTTATGGGAAACACAGAACAATCTATGCAAATGAACCAAGAGGATGGATCATTTTTTCAAAGACCTCAACTAAGAGCTGTTGAAGGAAATATGGCTAGTCTGACCGAACAAGAAGAAAGAATTTCTAACATACTAGATGAACTCAAGGAGATTAATCCGGAGTATGCTGAAATAATGCGTAAATGCTATTTGGGCATCGCTGACTTAGTTCCAGAGTGTATAAAGGGTTATGCAGATGAGCTAAATCAAGAAGAGCAACAACATCTCAAGGAAGGAATACTGAAAAAAGCAGAAGAGATTTTGGCTGGATCGAGGTATATTTAGAATCATCTTGTGAGGGTCCAGTAGCATATCCCGACGCATCTTCATCAATCTTTTATGGCTTTCTTTTTCCGGTGTTTATAAGCACGAACGGATTTGCTGGCGTGGCCGCTTTCAAACTGAGTTTTGAGTTCATCAACGTATTTAATAATAAACTCTTCACTTTTTGCTGTCATATTAAGCATATTTTACTTCTATTTGGTGTTAAAGACAAGGTGGGCAGTTGTTGGTGGTTTTCTTTTTCTAGGGCTTTATAGATTGAATCTGAGACTAAGAGTATGAACGTATTAACATATAAATATTAGCGTAGTGATTTTTTAAAAATTAAGCACAAATTTAACAAAAAGTAGTGTCAGTAGGCTGACACTCAATAATACCTTTTTATAATCTTAAGTTTCAGTACTTTGGTGTGTCAAATATATAATCACCAGAAATAATTATTGACATTTGTCCTCTTATTTGCTATACTTGTGCCAACGTTTAGAAGTTCTCTAACCTAAAAGATGCAAATAACTGAGGAAAATATTGCAAATGCTGAGGATTTGTCAGCGATCAATGAGCTCGTTTCAAAGTGTGAGTGTTGTGTCCTGCATGAGACAAAGACCAAGGATGTGCCGGGTGTCGGAAATGAGCATGCCGAGGTGATGTTTATCGGTGAAGCGCCCGGAAAAGATGAGGACTTGCAAGGCGAACCGTTTGTCGGTCGAGCTGGGCAGCTTCTAACGGGATTAATTCAAGGATTAGGTTGGGAGCGAAAAGATGCTTATATTGCAAATATTTTAAAACATCGGCCGCCGAACAACCGTGATCCCAAGCCGGAAGAGGCTGAAGCTTGCTGGCCGTATTTAAAGAGACAGATTCAACTAATCGATCCCAAACTAATCGTATTTTTAGGCCGACATGCCATGAACCGATTTTTTCCGACATTACAGATATCAAAGGTTCACGGAAATGCATTTCGAAAGGAGTTACATTTTGAAGGACTGGATTCCCGCCTCCGCGGGAATGGCAAAGGAGGCCGAAAACAAGTATTTTTAGCCTTGTATCATCCGGCAGTAGCGCTGTATAACGGCTCAATGAAAGAAACATTGCAAACCGATTTCAATAAAATTCCCAAGATACTCGCGAAAATTGACGAAGAAAATGACCTTCAAAATGACAAGAGGGAAAATAAGCAGACAAAATTATTTTGATAATCATAGAGACTGGTTGTTGCTTGTCGTGGCTAATAGGTGCTAATTGTTTTAATGCAATTAGCAACCATAAGCTCCAATAAGTCACTTATAATTTAATACCAAATATTACTAACGAACTCTAATATCCGTATTTACGGAAGAAAAAGGAGGAAAATTAACAAAATGAACGTGCAAACTAAACTTAAAAAACCGAAAAGAAAGATGCCGACAGCTCATGATATTGCCATAAAACAAAAAAATATCAAGACGACAAACGAGAGTGTCATACAAAGTTCTCACCAGACAACAACAGGAAAGGGAGTTTTGAAGATTATCCCTCTCGGCGGTGTTGGTGAGATTGGTAAAAACTTGACCGTCTATGAATACGATAATGACATTATCATCATCGATATGGGTTTTATATTCCCTGATAGCGATATGCTAGGAGTGGATTACCTTATTCCCGATGTTTCCTATTTACAAGATAAAAAGGATAAAATAAGAGGTGTTTTAATCACTCATGGTCATGAAGACCATATTGGAGGTATTCCTTATATTATGCCTCAAATCAGCGCTCCGATTTATGCTCCAAAGCTGACTTGCGGACTGATTGAAGCAAAACTGGAAGAACACCCTCAGGCAAGAGGAGTAAAACTTAATGTAATTGATCCGGACAAGGACAAGATCAAGCTTGGCGCCTTTGAAATCGAATGGTTTCGCGTAGCGCACTCGATACCGGATGCTGTCGGAATTGTGCTAAAAACTCCGACCACGGGTCGAGTTATCTATACCGGAGATTTTCGTTTCGACCATTCCCCAGTGGATGGGCGGAAAACTGATATTGCCAAACTCTCCAAACTTGGTGATGAAGGTGTACTTGCCCTTCTTTCGGATAGTACAAATGCTGAGGTGCCGGGTTTCTCTATAAGTGAGAAAACCATTGCCGGCACATTTGACAGTATTTTTGAAAAAGCTGAAGGGCGTATTATTATCGCCTCATTTGCTTCTCAAATTAACAGAATCCAAATGGTAATAAATGCCACTCAGAAACATAATCGAAGAATTGCTTTTTCTGGTAGGAGCTTGCTTCGCAATATTGAAGTGGCTGTTCGTCTCGGATATCTCAAAATTCCGCAAGGCCTTGCTGTCAAAATTCAGGATATTGGCAACCTTCCGGCGAATCGGGTGGTAGTTATGAGTACCGGTTCACAAGGTGAAGCGATGTCGGCCTTGTCGAGAATGGCTAGAGGTGAACATAAACAGGTGAAGATTGGTAAAGGCGATACAGTGGTGTATTCATCCTCGCCCATTCCGGGTAATGAATCTGCAATCACTGCTGTCGTCGATGACCTTTTCAGGCGGGGTGCGGAAGTAGTCTTTGATGAGAAAAACGGTTCACGTACTCATGTGTCGGGTCATCCGGGGCAAGAGGAGTTAAAGCTGATGATGGAGCTGGTGCGTCCGAAATATCTGGTTCCTTGGCATGGTGAAGTTCATCATCTAGTTCATCACGCTCAGTTGGCGCAAGAGGTTGGTATTCCTAAAGAAAATACACCGATCCTTGATATTGGTGATGTTATGGAAGTGACGAATGACAGAGTGGTGAAAACTGACAGGCGAGTCCAGAACGGGGTAGTGCTTGTCGATGGTCTCGGCATCGGCGATGTCGGTGAAATAGTCCTTCGTGATCGTAAAGTGATGGCAACTGAAGGTATGTTTGTGGTCATATGTACGGTTGATAAAAAAACGGGCCGACTCTTAACTTCACCGGATATCATTTCCCGCGGATTCATTTACATGCGGGAAAACGAACAGTTGGTTAATAACGCTCGGAATGAAGTGAAGAAGATGATGGCTAGGCATGATGGCGAATCGCTGCCTGACTGGATGAAAATGAAACTAAAAATCCGCGATCATGTCAGCAACTATCTCTATAGCCATACCAAAAGAAGCCCGATGGTTATCTCAGTGATAATAGAGGTGTAAATTATTTTGTCGTTTTGATTTAATCAGAACCCCCGATACAGCTGTTACGGTGATAATATCTTAGTTTTATTCATCTTGTTTTCGCTTTGTCTTCGATAGTCAGTAATATTCAAATGAAGACCAGAAGATATAGGATTAAAGGGCTACAAAAGTTAATTTAAATCGGGTATAATGCGTCCATGGCCAGGAAAAGAAAACCGGGTCGGCCCAAAGGATCGACCAGCAAGAAAAAGAAACAGATCGACACTCCGGAAATAAATCCCAAACTAGTCGGAGAAATAGTTGCTGTAGGACTTTTTATTTTAGCGGTAATCATTCTGGCGGGAGCTTTTAATTTTGGTGGTGCTTGGGCGATCAAAATTTTTTCTAATTTCAAAGTTGTTTTTGGTTTTGTTACTTATTTGGCACCTTTTATTTTGGTAGGAATAGGCTACTGCCTTTTCTTTCCGGAGAAGTTTCCGGTAACAAAAATTTCTCTCTCAGGTTTAGCTGCCATGATATTTTCTCTTTCCGGAATGTCTCAAATTCTTTTTAATACTTGGGGCCAGGCGGAAGGCGGCGGAATGCTCGGATCACTACTTGCTACACAGATTTTAAAAATATTTAACGCCCCTGTATCCTTCCTGATTTTCATAGCAATTCTGATTATTGGATTTATGATGGCTACCGGTATAACTATTATGGATATTTTAGGATTGTTTAAAACAAGAAATGATGAAGAAGGTGGTAAAAAACCGAAGGAAAATATCAAAATTCATGAAGGTGTCGTTGTAAGTAAAGATGTCTTAAGCAAGATCAGAAAGCCAGAACCGCAAAAGGAGCCGGAAATGATCATGACGGTAGGAGAAGATGAGGGATGGAAATTACCATCAATAGAACTCCTTGAAGATTCGGTAACTAAGGCCGATAGCGGAAATGTGAAACAAAATGCTGCTGTAATCCAGGAAACTCTGAGTAAATTTAATATTGATGTGGTGATGCGCGACGTCAACGTCGGGCCTACAGTAACCCAATATACTTTAAAGCCATCTGATGGTATTAAACTTTCAAAAATTACAAATCTTGATCGCGATCTTGCCTTAGCGCTGGCTGCTCATCCTATCAGAATTGAAGCGCCTATTCCCGGTAAATCTCTCGTCGGAGTAGAAATACCCAATAAAAAAACGGCGACAGTCCGGCTTAAAAATATTTTAACTAGCGAGACATTTAAAAACCGCAGATCAAAACTTTCTGCGGTACTCGGTCTGGATGTTTCTGGACATCCTCAGATCGCTGATATTACTAAAATGCCTCATTTGCTTATTGCCGGATCAACTGGTTCCGGAAAGTCGGTTTGTATCAATTCTCTTCTTTTAAGTCTTTTATACCAAAACTCTCCAAATCAGTTGAAGCTTATTTTGGTCGATCCGAAAAGAGTTGAACTCTCTCTATATAACGATTTACCTCATCTGCTCGCGCCGGTGATTGTGGATCCTGAAAAAACTGTATCTGCCCTTAAGTGGTCGGTAGTCGAAATGGAAAGGCGATATCAATTGCTTCAAGCTGCCGGCAAAAGAAATATTTCTGATTACAATGCCATTAAGGGTAAAGAAGGTATGCCATTTATTGTGATTGTGATCGATGAATTAGCCGATATTATGGCGGTTGCTTCGAAAGAAGTGGAAGGTCTTATCTGTCGTTTAGCTCAAATGGCTAGAGCAGTTGGCATCCATCTGGTTTTGGCAACACAAAGGCCGAGTGTCAATGTTATTACCGGACTTATTAAGGCAAATATTACGACTCGAATCGCTTTTTCAGTGGCATCGCTTGTTGACTCTAGAACTATTTTAGATCAGGCAGGAGCCGAGAAACTGCTCGGAAACGGCGATATGCTTTTTGTCAGCGCAGAGTTTTCAAAGCCTAAGAGAATTCAAGGAACATTTATTTCAGAGAAAGAAGTAAAAGCAGTTACTGACTTTGTTAAAAGTGAGGCATCTCCGGAATATAATAAGGAAGTGCTTGAACAGAAGGTCGGGGGAACAAAAAGCAGTGACTTTGACATTCCTGATGATGACCTTTTCCTTGACGCCGTTGACTGTGTAATTCGCTCAAACAAAGCATCGTCGTCGCTGCTTCAACGACGACTTCGCATTGGTTATGCCAGAGCGGCAAGACTTCTTGATCTGCTTGAAGAAAAAGGTGTAGTCGGACCGCCGGATGGCTCAAGGCCCAGGGATGTGCTAATAAGCGACATTTCTGAAATTATTGATGAGAAAGAGGAAGTTGAAAACTAATGACACCGGCAAAATTTATTAGAACTACAATCTCAGAACGAGAGGTATTAGGAGAGAAACTAGCCAAAAAGAGAAATTCTCTTCATTTGGATCTCAAAGATGTCGAAAAGGCTACGAAAATTCCAGCCCGCCATGTCAAAAATATCGAGGAAGGCAACTTTACTAAACTGCCGCCAGACGTTTATACCAGAGGATTCGTAAGGACTTATGCTGCCTTTTTAGGCCTGAACGTCAAAAAAATTATCAACTCTTATGATAAGGAAAGGGGACTTGAAAAAAAGCTGAAGATGAAGGATAAACCATCTCCTCAGCCAAAAACAACACTGAAAACTCCGCGAATGGTTCTAACCCCTAAAAAATTAATTGCTCTAGGGTCGTCTCTGGCGGTTTTGGCAATTCTTTTTTTCATTGGCTGGCAAATTAAAATCTTGTCGGCACCGCCGGTTCTAAATGTGACTAGTCCGGCTGACAACTCAAATGTCAGTGAAGACTATATTTATGTGGCGGGTCAAACTGACCGGGATGCTGATCTCTACATTAATGATGTTAAAGTTGGTACTGACGATACCGGAACCTTCAAAGAAAGAGTGAGTTTACAAGATGGAGTGAATATTATTGAAATTAAGGCAAAGAATAAAATGGACAAGCAAACTGTTGTGGAACGTAAGATCTCAGCGACGTTGCCGCTTACGACTGCTACGGTTGATAGAACTATTTATCCTTTGGAAGTTAAGGTCGTTATCGGCCCTCATCCAGCAAATGTCGAAATAGTGCGCGATGGCGAAAAGCTTAATGTGTCCGGAGTGATGTTGGCCGGATCAACTCAAATCTTTTATGCTCAAAACAATATTGTGCTATCAACGAACAACGCCGGTAGTACGAAGGTGATTTTGAATGGCAAAGATTTAGGGCCGCTCGGTCAAGAAGGACAAACTATAAAGGACAAAAAGTTTTCGAAATAGTGTCAGCTTACTGACACTATTTTCGCCAATTTTAAACTTAAACCTTCAAAAAATCACTTCACTAATATTTATATATGAAAAGTAATTGTTTTTAACTACCACGATTATTGAATTAAACAAAAAAACTAATTCTTCCCTCTATTCTAATCCCACAAATCAGATATCCACGATATTCCCTAAACCCATCAGACTATTTAAAAACAAAACTTTGCAGAACTTACCTCACCTTGAAGGTTCTATGGTATAATTTGATCATTCAAAACCTCTGGTTCTTGGTTCCTATTCAAAATTAAAATACTAAATTCAAGGAGACAATATGGCCAAAGATTTTTCATTTGATATTGAAAGCGACTTCGACATGATGGAGATGACAAATGCGCTCGACCAGACAAAAAGAGAGATTTCACAGCGTTATGATTTCAAAGGTACAGATTCTACCATTGATTTTGACGAAGAGAAAAAAGGATTGGTTCTCACAGGTGACTCGGATTACAAGGTCGATGCCATGATGGATATTATCGAGTCCAAAATGGTAAAACGCGCTCTTTCGCTAAAAATTTTAGACAAATCAAGTCCGAAAGAATATGCCTCAGGCGATAGAATTCGCCAGAAAATTACCTTCAAAAAGGGTATGGATTCTGATAAGGCCAAAAGAATTTCCAAGATTATTAGAGACACTTACCCGCAAGCCAAAGCCCAGGTTCAGGGAGATACGATTCGCGTTTTCTCAGGTTCCAAGGACGACTTACAGGGGGTCATGCAACTACTGCGAAGCGACGAGTCGATAGACATCCCGCTTCAGTTTACAAATTACAGATAAATAAGAAAGCCCCCGAATGCGGGGGTTTTCTGTCGTTGGAGAAACGCCATTTATTTAACTTTTAAGTGTACCTTGATCAGCTGGCCGGTTTGAATGGATCTGTTCAGAGCAAACTCAACCTCTTCTTTGGATACTTGTATATCGATAATGATATCTTTATCTGCAGTCTCGACCTTTTTCTCGTAACACTCATCGATGGGCCGATTGAGTTTGGGGGTATATGTTTTTAAAGTTCTTAAAACAACTATTCCCCTCTTTTCCAGGTATCCTGCGTTAATACTGGAGTAAATCCGAGCTTTTACTTTGTCTTTTTCTACCTCATAGGGAGCAAGAGATAGAATCTCTTCGAGGTAATCAACCTCAGCTTTACCGCCATTTGTTTCGATTGCATGAATGACTTTGCCGGCGTCCGAAACCAGACATACAGGATTTATCTCCGCAATGTTTATTGCATCGGCCATTTTTACCCTCCGTTTTTTGGCTTCTCCAACATTGGTACGTCCTCCTTGGGAATAAAATCTTAGCACAACAATATTAGAGAGTCTTTAGGCAAGCGTACAAATAATGATCGGCTACTTACACATTGAAAAATTTTCTAACTTAGCATATAATCAAATATTCCGTTTGGAATGTTTTCTAAAATCCATTCAACAAAAAGAAGGGATAAAGATGCACCAGATAATAAAAGTAGGAGTTGATGCAGATGGAGGAGATAATGGCCCAAAGGTTGTCATTGAGGGAATAGAAATGACTATGGACCAGCTTCCTAATGTCAAAATAGTCGTCTTTTCAAAAGACGATCTTTCTGAGCTTACAGAGGAGTATCCAGGACGAGTCAATCAAGTTATGGCGAGAGATATAGTGACAATGTCAGATTCTCCGGTAACTGTTAGGAGCAAGCCAAGTTCATCGATCGTGATGGCATGTAAGAGCCAAGAAGTTGATGCAGTGCTTTCTATTGGAAACACCGGTGCGGCAATGTTTGCCGCCAGTACCATTATTAAGCGAATTAGGGGAGTTGATAGAGCAGCTTTGGCTACAGTTGTTCCAGGACTTAAACATTCAGTGCTTTTAGATGTTGGGGCAAACGTGGAATGTAAACCGTCTTATTTCCCGCAGTTTGCCGCGATGGGTGCCGCTTATGCCGAGATAGTACTCGGACGAAAGAACCCAACCATTGGTCTTCTAAATATCGGTGAGGAAGAAGCTAAGGGTAATGAGTTTGTTAAAGAAGTATACAAACTCATGGAAAATATACCCTGTTTTGTTGGCAATGTCCAAGGCGGGGATGTTCCAAGAGGGGCTACTGATGTAACAATCGCTGATGGTTTTCTTGGGAACGTAGAGTTGAAGGCGATGGAAGGTTCATCGGAAGCAGTTATAGAAATGATCCGTCGTGATACCGCATCCTCGCTCTTTGCTAAATTTTGTTATCTGCCGGTTGCTTGGCGGCTGAGAAGGCTTGGAAAAAGTATCAGTCGTCAGCTCTATGGTGGGGCTCCGCTCCTTGGAGTTCGAAAGCCGTTCTTGATCGGCCATGGCAGTTCTACTTCTCTTGCCGTAGCGAATGGTATCCGCATCGCTGCTGAATGTGTGCGGTATGATCTTCCCCGACAGATCGAAAAGAGGCTGCCTTCTTCCTGAAGGCAGCCTCTTCCTTTTAGCAATTTACTTTTAAATAAAAAACTCCCTTTTAGGGAAATTTTTTATTTCAGTTATCTTGCGATAATGCTGTAGGTAAAACCGAAAGCGAGTACCCACAAAACTATTGTGATCATCAACATCCTCTCTTTTATGACGATGTGTTTAAGGGTACTCCTTAAGCTATTCAATGTCAAGGACTTTTTACACCCGGAAACTTAGCAATTTTTTCTTGTTCAACCTCAAGGTAAATTTCTTTCACGCCCGGGCAGATATTTCTAATTTCTGATTCCAGCTGATCAGTGAGCGCGCCTATCTTTTGCACGACTTGTTCTGTATAACTTTTGCGATCGGTTGACGGATTATTCTCTATATTTTCATAAATAAACTCTTCCTTGAACTCGACATCAGATACAACTACGATATGTTTAGGACCGAAAATAATAGTCCGAAGATCATGATATTTCTCAACTGCCGGATGATTTTGAAAAATTTCTTCTATTTTTTTATTGGTTGCAAGGTGTGACTGATCAGTCAAAAGATCTTTGTTTTTATGAGCCAAGAAAATTGCTACAAATCCAAGTAATATACCAATGGCAATAGATGCGAGACCGTCAAAAATCGAGGTATGCAAAAAATACGATAGCAGTATACCGATGGCAGCTATGGCAAGACCTGTCACTGCGGCAGAATCTTCGAAAAAAACAGTAATAATGGCGGTCTCAGAAGAATTATCGAGGAATTTTATAAGTTTTGCTTTTCCTTTAGTTTTATGAAGAAACCGGTATGTTACTAGTAAAGTGTAACCTTCTATTAAAATCGATATCCCTATCACAAGCAGCGGCCATTTAATGTCAACTATCGCTTCCGGGTTCAAGATAGCATGCATTCCCTTCTGAACGGATAACACACAGCCGACTATTAAAATACCGAATGCAGCGATCAGACTCCAAAAAAATCTTTCCTTGCCAAAACCAAACTGATGTTCTTTATCAGCCGGACGACCGGCTCTTTTGATGCCAAAAAGTAAAAAGAGCTGGTTGGCTGTATCGGCAATAGAGTGTAATCCTTCAGAAAACATCACTGCTGAACCGGATATTCCAGCCACAATAAATTTCAGAAGAGCCACCAAAAGATTACCCAAGAAAGCAAAGATTATTTGTTTTATGCTATGTTCTTCCATTTGTTTATTATAAATTTCTTTTGTGAGAAAAGGAATTTTATTTCAGTGAAACCGTCGCTTTGCTTCCGGATTTTACTCTACCGCCTTTTACTATTATTATATTTTTCTCAATTTTTATAATATCGCTTTCTGTGATCATAAGATCGCGCGATAGGATTTTTAAGAAAATATAGGAGGTTAAGTAGAGTCTTTCGAGCCGCATTGTTTTTAAGTTGATACTGTAGTCTCTGACACGTCCTAATCTTCTGCCGTCTTCATCAATAACATCTGCGCTTATTATATGAATATCTTTATCCAGTATTTCTTTCAACCTGATAATTTCATCTTTCTCTCCCAGGCTATTAATACTTTCAATCATTAAAAAAATTGTTCCTACACCCGAGACACTTGAAGAATTTACAAACATCTCCTCTTTTTTGCCGGGTATTTTAACAGAAATGCCGGCAACCTTACCAGTATCAGGGTCTATGATAAAATCATCTGCATGTCCAAGGACGGTTTGTTCTTTTTTAGTGATAACTAAAGATTTTTTTAGTTCTGAAACTAGTTTTTGCATGACCAAAGTTGACTTTTCATCCTTTTTTTAATATAATATTTGTATATTAATATTAGTTTAAGTATTCTCTTTTTGCTTCGTTTATAAACGAAGCCCCTAGAATGGGTCCGAGGAAAGGAATTTTTTTAATGAAAAAATACGAAATTACCTACATTATACACCCTGACTTAGAAGGAAGTACGTCAAAAGTTATAGAAAAAATTAAAGGTACTATTGAAAAATCCGGTGGGAAAGTATTAAATGAGGAAAACTGGGGTAAAAAGCGGCTTGCTTACCCGATAAGCAAAAATCAGTTTGGTATTTATACCTTTTTAGTTATTGAGATAGAACCGGATAAGATTCGAGAGTTGAGCCGGCTTCTTAAACTATCTGAAGAAATCATTAGATCATTAGTTGTAAAGGTTGAAGAAAAAGAAAGTGTAGCAAAAACTGATATAAAAAAGGCTAAATTAGTAGAAAAATCTCAAAAAGAAACAAAAGAAAAGAAAACAAAAGAGACGAACAAAACAAAAGCCGAGAATGAAAAAGAAATCAAAGAAAGACAGAAAGAGCTCGACGCAAAATTACAAGAAATAATAGGACCGGATAAAGAGTCCTAAAAAGGAGAAAAGTCATGCAAAATGTAAACTTGGCAATCATAATGGGTAACTTAACACGAGATCCGGAACTAAGGTATACGCCGAACGGTCAGCCGGTAACATCCTTTGGTGTAGCTACAAATCGTTCTTGGAAAGATGCCAATGGAGAGAAAAAAGATGAAGTAGAGTTTCATGAAGTAGTTGTCTGGGGAAAGTTGGCTGAACTTTGCAATCAGTATCTTACAAAAGGACGAAAAGTTCATGTAATGGGGCGATTGCAAACCAGGAGTTGGGAAGGCCAGGATGGCGCTAAAAGGCAGAAAACTGAAATTGTTGCCCAAGATATAGCATTTGTAGATTCCAGAAAAGATAGTGCTGATTTTACTACGGGAGAGCCGCAAGGAACAGCCGCAAAAAGTTCGCCAAAGAAATCAAAGCAGGATAAAGATACTGAATCCGTCTCTGATAAAGCTTCGACGGATGAAGAGGAGATAAATATCGATGACATACCATTCTAGAGACAATCAAATAAACTATGCTGGTAGAAAAGGATGCAGGTTTTGTATAGATAAAGATTTGAAGATTGATTATAAGGATACTAAAGGTCTTCAGAAATTTATTTCAAGCTATGGCAAAATAGAATCCAGAAAAAGAACCGGCAATTGTGTGAAGCATCAGAGGAAAATAGCACTGGCAGTCAAACGGGCTAGGATTCTAGCTTTGCTTCCTTATAAATAAATCTACGAAATGTATGATATCAGCGATCTAAAAGTAGGCAGTGTTTTTGAACTTGAAGGAGAACCGTATATTATTTTAGAATCCCAGCATTCTAAAATGGGACGCGCCGGAGCGGTTCTCAGAACTAGGATCAAAGGTTTGGTTTCAGGTGTGACCGTAAGCAAGACTTTTCGTTCAAGCGATAAGTTTACGCCGGTAATCATTGAAAGAAAAAAATTTCAGTTTCTCTATTTTGAAGGCGAGGATTTCTTATTTATGGACCTCTCTACATATGAACAGGTTACACTGGGTAAAACATTTGTCGGTTCAGCTAAGAACTATCTTCAGGAAGGTGAGAGTTATCAGTTAGAGATGTTTCAAGGAAAGCCTATTGCGATAGACTTGCCTGTCAAAATGAATTTTGAAGTTATACAAGCTGAAAAAGGATTAAAAGGTGACACGGCCTCAAAGACCACCAAACCGGTTACTATTGAAACCGGGCTCAAGGTCAATGTGCCTCTTTTTATCAGCCAAGGTGACAGAATTGTAGTTGACACTCGAGATGGATCATACGTAGAAAGGGAAAAGTAAGAATAGTGAAGAAGAGAATCGATGTGCTTTTAACTGAAAAAGGGTTCGCTGAAAGCCGTGCTAAGGCGCAGGCTTTTTTGCTGTTAGGGCAAGTCTATGTTGATGCCAAAAAAGTTGATAAAGCTGGAACTTTGATTGAGGATAACGCTAGTCTTGAATTGAGGGAAAGATTTCCCTATGTTTCCAGAGGCGCTTTAAAAATTCAGAAGGCTTACGAGGAATTTGGACTGGATTTTAATGAAAAAGTTATTTGTGACATCGGTGCGTCAACCGGAGGATTTACGGACTTTGTGCTGCAACATGGTGCAAAGAAAGTGTATGCGATTGATGTTGGTTATGGGCAACTTGAGCAGAAATTACGTGAGAACAGTAGGGTGCATGTTATGGAAAGAACTAATTTCCGTGAGATAGATTCATGGGACGATTTTTCTAAACGCGTCATCCTGGCCCGTCCAGGATCAAAAAAGTATAAAAACGAGTCAAATTTTGGTCAAACCAGAATGACAGTTGAGCGAATTAATTTCTTCGTTTGTGACGTTTCGTTTATTTCCCTCAAAAAAATAATTCCTCAGATTAAAAAAATTGTAGATTACCCGATTGAGTGTGTTTTGCTCATTAAACCGCAATTCGAAGTTGGCAAGGAAATCGCTGACAAAACCAAAGGCGTGATTAAAAACGAGGAAATTCAGAGGTCAGTGGTCGAAGATATTGCGGAGTTCAGCGAGGAGCAAAGGTTTCATGTTGAAGGCATTACCGATTCGCCGATTACTGGTGCCAAAGGGAATAAAGAATTTTTAATCTACTTAAGTTATAATTAATAAATGGACTACGCAAAGAAAAACCAGAGGAACCAATATTTGCTCTAAAAGGAGTAGAAGGCTTTCAATTTGATCTAATAAATAAAGATATTGAGATTTACTACGAGGATTCAACGCTGGGTCACGATGACTTTGTGAAGGCAAAAAACTTCACACATTTCTATTATATATTGGAAGGCAGCGGTTTCTTTACGATTGATGGTAAAGAAGTTAATGTGGGAAAAGGAATGATTGTAGAAATTCCTGCAGGGATAGGTTTTGCCTTTAATGGGAAGATGAAATTGATTCTAATAGTTGATAAACCTTTTGATCCAGAGAATCTGGAAGTGACCCGAAAAAACTTAGATGTCTAGACATTAAACTTAAAGACCATGACGTCGCCGTCTTGGACGGTGTAATCTTTGCCTTCGAGTCTCACTTTACCGGCAGATTTGGCCCCGGTCCAACCCTTAAACTCAACTAGATCTTTCCAATTTATAGTTTCGGCTTTAATGAATCCCTTTTCAAAATCGGTATGAATGACGCCGGCGGCTTGTGGTGCTTTGTCACCTTTATGAATGGTCCAAGCTTTGATTTCCTTCTCGCCGGCGGTGAAGTAAGTTTCTAGACCAAGCAAGTCATAACCACTCTTAATTAACCGGTTCAGCCCGGCTTCAGTTTGGCCGAGTTCAGACAAATATTCCTTTTTTTCACTTAGCGAAAGTTCATTCAATTCAGATTCAATTTTCGCTGAAATGAGAACATAGTCGGAAGTTTTCACGACATATCCTTCAATTGTCTTTTCGAGTTCTGATTTATTCTGCAAATGTTCCTCGTCGATATTGAAAATATAAATGTGCGGCTTCAAAGTCAGGAGATTTAGGTCTTTAATTTTCTCCAGCTCTTTTTCGGTTAAGTTCAGCTCGCGCGCGGCTTTTCCTGTTTCTAGATCGGCCTGAATTTTCTGAACTAAGACAAGAGTGTCTTTCAGTTTCGGATCGCCTTTGATATCCTTGGTTAGCTTAGCGGTTCTTTTGCCAATGGTTTCAAGATCTGCCAGAACTAGCTCCATTCTAATAGTTTCGATGTCGGAGGCCGGATCAACCTTGCCGGCAACGTGAGTGACATTTGTGTCGTCAAAAACCCGGACCACTTCAGCTATAGCATCGCACTCACGAATATTTGCCAGAAATTTATTCCCCAGGCCTTCTCCTTCTGCCGCTCCCTTCACAATGCCGGCAATATCGATAAATTCCATAATTGCGGGGACTATTTTCTGGGTTGGGATAACTTCGGCTAATTTTTGTAACCTTTCATCAGGTACTTCCACAATTCCTATATTTGGATCGATAGTGCAAAATGGGTAATTCGAAGCCTCCGCCTGAACGCGAGTTAAGGCGTTAAAAAGAGTGCTTTTGCCGACATTTGGCAGGCCGACTATGCCGATAGATAAGCTCATAGTTTCCTTACATTAACTAATTAATTTTAGCACAAAAGCCGCGTTCTAGTAAGGCAAAACTAAAAAAAACTAAAAAAACTCTTGCTAAATTAATTCTTATGTGATATGATAACAAATCAACTTAGGGAAAAAGCTTATTGAACATCAAATATAAAGAAAGAGGGGCAACTTAAGTTGATTCGTTCCTTATTATAAGAATAATCAAGAAGAGATCGGAGGAGACTTTTCTTGTAGTAGAGATATAGCTTTATTCAGAGCCAGAAAACAAATCAAGAGAATGAAAGGGTGATAGCAGTGAAGAAACTATTCATAATAGTCATTGTCGCACTTGTTGTGGTGATGACACTGGCTGTCTTTGTCTCGCCGGCAATGGCGGCTTGTGACCTAAATGTCACAAGCTTCGGAATGTCAAGCAATTCAGGACAGGCGGGTGCGGCCTTCGATGTGTACGGAACATACACGGGAACGGCTGCCCCAACCGGCGACATCCTGTATGTGTTGCCGTCTGATCAGACGGATGTAATTGGGACGTTCAGTGCGACTGGAGGAAATATCTCTGGCACAGCGACGATTCCATTAGATGCGACTGAGGGGGGACACCTAATTGACTATGTTCTACCCTTTAGTGATGCAACGTGTGGTGTGTATGGACCAATACCTATTAGTACTTACACAGTTGTTGGCGGACCAGTGGCCAGAGATTATTACTGGACGTGGTATGACCAGCAGTCGCGGAATATGACTGACTGGGTTCTTATGGGCAATCCATCTACCACTAGTACCCTTAGTTTTAGTCTTAATATCGCTGGTAACGCTCAGATTGTTGGTGACCTTGGATATGGAGAAGGTAAGGTAGGACCACAAGAGACCTTAACTTCGACATATCCGGGAGTTATGGGCGGTCCGGTGAAAGTATCTTCATTAACTGGTGAGAAAGGTTTCGTAAGCCAACGAGTACTGTTTGGTAACTCCTTTGAGGAGATACCAGGTATCGAAGAATCCCAGCTTTCTGGGCATTACTATTGGGCCTGGTACGACCAGCAATCTCCCGGCATGCTTAATTGGGTCCTAGTAGCCAACCCCAGTACCTCAGACGATGTCTACTATCAGATCAAGATTGCCGGCGACGTCAAGGATACCGGCAAGCTTGTCCCTGGGGATAAAGTTACACCAACCTTCCCGGGCGTCCTAGGCGGACCTGTCGAGGTTACTAGCTGTTCGGCAGCTTTTGACCAGTACGGGAATTGTTCGGGGACTAATCCCAAAGTCATCGCTTCCCAGCGGGTGCTGTCTAACTATGGTACTGCCTTCAATGAAGTACCTGGCATTCCGGCGAATGAACTTTCCGGAGATTATCTCTGGACATGGTATGACAACCAAAGCCCAGGCGCTACTGATTGGGTCCTAGTAGCCAACCCCAGTACCTCAGACGATGTCTACTATCAGATCAAGATTGCCGGCGACGTCAAGGATACCGGCAAGCTTGTCCCTGGGGATAAAGTTACACCAACCTTCCCGGGCGTCCTAGGCGGACCTGTCGAGGTTACTAGCTGTTCGGCAGCTTTTGACCAGTACGGGAATTGTTCGGGGACTAATCCCAAAGTCATCGCTTCCCAGCGTAGTATCTGGGGTCCATCCTTTGAGGAGGTGCCGGGTATGTCGATCGGAAGCCTGTCTTGGGATTATGGTTGGACTTGGTATGACCAAAAGAGTCCTGGTTCTACTAACTGGATTTTGGTGGCCAATCCTGGTGATACACCTGTAGATTACCAGATTATAATTGGTGGTCAAGTCATGCCGACCAGTCTGGTGAATCCTGGGACGATCTCTGCTCATGGCAGGGTGACCCCCACATTTCCAGGCGTGATGGGTGGCCCAGTTGAGATCGTAGCTGATGGTAAGGTGATTGCATCTCAACGAGTGCTCTGGAATGGATACTTTAATGAGGTATTAGGGAGACAGTATTAAACTGACCTTAATACCTCTTCTCCTCCAACGGCCGCTTACCCGAAGGTAAGCGGCCGTTCGCTTTTTATCGAAAAAAAGCTTGACACGATTTATTTAGAGAATGTTATACTTATGTTGATATAAATTTTTCGGAGGGTTTGTGTCCGAAACATATAACCAAGAAGATAGTAAAAAAGTACATAAAGCAAACAAGAAAAAACTTGTCACCATAGTTTTAGGTGTGGTTGTTTTGGCAGTTTTAACTTTTGGAGGAATGTATCTTGCCGGCACTTTTCGGGATCCTAACGTTTTGGCGACGGTAGGCGGCCAAAAGATTACAAAAGCCGACCTTAATGCGAGAATTTATGCAACCGATTTCGGCGGCACACCTCAAAATCCAACTGCTAAAATTGATCAAAAAAAGAAGAAGGATCTTTTAAATGAGCTTATCAATGACAAAATCGTTGCAATCGAAGCACCCAAGCTGGGAATAAGTGTTTCTGATGCAGAAGTAAACAGCGAGGTTGTAAAAAGGGCGTCAAGTTATAGTAAACAAACCCAAGCTGAGCAAGCAATATCTAGAGAGATGGTCCGCGAGGCATTGTTTGATGAAAAATTAAAGGAAAAAGTACTTGGTGATAAAGAGGGATCCTATATACTTGTAAATTATAGTAAAAACTTTGAATCGAATATGTCGATCACTCCAGAACAAAAAGCAAAAGAAGATATCGGACGAGCTCAAAGGATACAAGATGATACTTCTTATGCCAAAAATCTCATAGATTCTATTTACGCAGATGTGAAATCCGGCAAGATGACCTTTGAGCAAGGTATGAATAAAGCTAAAAATGATCCTCGTTTTGGAGTAGAAGGATATCAACCGAATACAGTTCTACAGAGTGATAATTTTGATAAAAATGATTATTATCAGGGAACAAAAATTTTTTCCTTAGGTCAAAACGATGAGGTTAAATCTTATCTTGACAACATGAAACCTGGAGAAGTGAGTCAACCGATAGCTGTAAAAGTTGAAGTTATACAAGCTGGTGATACTGGAAAATCAGAAGCAAAAGATGGTATATGGCTTATAGTAAAGCTAAAAAAGAATGAAAATCAACTCGCTGATTCGTATGATGAGTGGTTGCAGGCTAAAAGAAAAGAATTAGATACTACCATTTTGGATAAAACGTTTGCCTCACTCAAAACAGTATTAAGAGGGAAAACGGCAGATGCTCATTCTGGGGTAGGTATTACTCATGGATGTGCTAATACTGACCATTGGGGGATTAACACGGGTTCTTCCGGTAGTGATGCTGGATTAGTTGTTCATACAGTGTATTATGATGCAAGCGGGGGTGGTCCCTATGATTTTAATAAATCTGTGAATGTTTTCGGCAACAATGGTGGTGTAGTACATTACAACAGCTCTACATATACCAATGATCAAAATTTATCTGGTAAAGCATTTAATACCGGAGACCCATGGTTTTATACTGGCGGATCATGCTCTAATACCGGTTATCTAGTTTTAGGTTGGGGGACTACTAGTGGGACAGGAGAAAATGGTCACTTTGGGAATACATGGGCACTAAATTGCCAATATAATAATTTTGTAGTTAACTTTCAGTCCACTGACCAAGGACCGGGAAATTACGGTGGTTATTGGGATTCTACAAGTCAGGGTTTTGCTGCCACTAATGGATCGACAACAAGGCTGACATTTACTTGGCATGAAAATCCTGCTCCATATCATTCGCCAATTGGTTACCTTGACTCGGCAAGTTGTGACGCTAGTGGTAACCTAACTGTTAAGGGCTGGACATGTGATCCAGACGATTATAGTGACCCAAATAGAGTTAGGCTGCATTATGATATTGGCTCTGGCCCTTACCCTGCGGATGATAACAATTTGCCAAACACCATTACTTTTTCTCCGAGTGATGATACAACCTACCCTAACCTTATAATGCCAAATGTTTATCGACCAGATGTAGCAGCTTCGTGCGGTGGAAATGCGAATCATGGTTTTAATAAAACTATCCCTGCGCCAAGTGCTATAAGAGACGGTAATCCTCATTATATAACCGCCTTTGGTCTCGATTGGTTTCCTTGGTCGATAAACGGAACCGGTTTCATACAGCACACACCTTTACCACTATCAGTAATACAAAACTCAGTTTCATATCAGTATCAGGTAACATGTCCTTCTCTTGCAAGTACAATTTCTAACTCTTGTCCAACTCTTAAAGTTAATGGTGGGGATAGTGCCACGGTCCAGCAGGGTACACCGGTGACCCTAAGCTGGGGGGGTGGAAACAATGTTTCTAAGATTAATATTGAACAGCATCCTAATACAGGTACTCTTGCCAATATAAATGGTGTCACAGTTTCAGGCGGCAGTCTTCAGGTTATACCATCAGTGACCACTACTTATGATCTAGCTGTGACTTATAGCGATAATACTTCGGCTATTTGTCCGGGTAGTGGAATACCAGTAACAGTCAATTCAAACCAGACAGGTTCTGAGTCGCCGGCGCCGCCTCATTAGAATAACTTCGAAATTCAACAGCCCTTTGTAGGGCTGTTTTTATTTGAAAGAATTTACAAGACAAAAAATGTTGACACTTATAGTACTTATCCTGTTTAATGGGTTTAAGAATTATTACTTGGAGGGTTAATGACATTTAGCCTAGACATTTTAAAAGAAAATACTGAATACTTTGGTTTGGATATTGGGACAACCGCTGTGAAAGCTGTACAGCTAAAGAAATCTTTTGGCAAAGAAGAACTAATCTCTTTTGGAAGTGCGCCTATTCCGGCAGGTATGAGCCAAAGCGACAGTGATCTAGATAAAAAGAAAATTGCAGAAATTATTAAAAAACTTGTTCATTCTATGCATTTAGTAACAAAAAATGTGATAGTGTCATTGCCGGGCAGCACCGTTTTTACAACAGTAATCAATATTCCTAAAATGCCAATTGGAGAACTGAAAAAAGCGATTATGTATCAAGCAGAACAGAATATTCCGCTTAAAATGGATGAGATAAAGATAGATTGGCAAATTATAGGTGATGTACCATCTAAAAATGAGCTGATGGTTATGATTATAGCCGCCCCGAAAGCAAAGACACAGAAATTAGTAGATATTACAGAAGCAGCCGGCCTCGAGCTTTGCGCCGTAGAAACTAATTCTATCGCAGCAGCCAGATCGCTTCAAACAAATGAAAAAAATTATATGATCGTGGATGTCGGCACCTATATCACTGAAATCACAGTTGTGCAAAATGGAGTAGTAACTTTGACTCGCACAGTGCCGGTAGGCGGACAAGTCATTACAAGAGCGATAGCTCAAGGTTTGAGTATGGAAGAGGAACAGGCAGAGCAGTTTAAAATGAAGTTTGGTGTTTTGAAAGACAAAATGGAAGGGCAGATTTACAAAACTTCTAAGTCAATCTTAAATACTTTGCAAGAAGAGATTGGAAGGTCGATAAAATATTTTAACAATCAGACTCATGAGAATATTCAGCTACTCAAATTGACTGGAGGCGGTTCTAGGACTTTGGGTATTCAGGACTTTCTAGCCGGAGCATTAGGTTTAAATGTTGTGTACGGAAATCCTTGGGCTCTCGTGGTTCATAAACCTGATGTCAATAATCAATTAGCCGGTAATGCTTTGGATTTTGCTGTAGCTACCGGACTTGCAATGAGGGGGTTATAAAAATGTCAAAGATTAACTTAGCACCGGATGTACGGCTCGAAAAACTGAAAACGAAAAGAATGAATTTTTATGTTACTATTGGCGCAATTGTTGCAGTAGGTATTTTAGTTTTATTTATTTTGATTATTCAAGGTTATAGGTGGTCGCAAAGCTATAGTCTGAGTCAGACAAAGGAAAAAATAGCTAATACCAAAGATGAACTCAAAAATTATAAGGATATTGAAGATATGGTGATAAATATTGAACAAGGTACAGCAGCGATAAATTCAATAGAAAAAAACCAGCCTAGGTGGTCTCGATTTATGCCTGTTTTAGAACAGGTTACCCCGAATGATGTGCGTTTTAGTGAACTTACTCAGAGCGGGAATAAATTCACGGCAAAGGCAGAGGGTAAATATGTGTATTCAATTGCCAGGCTGATCAACTCTTTGAATAGTTATCAATATAAAAATGATCAAAATGCTCAGACTGGCGTAAAACTTTTTAAAAATGTCAACGTTGATGGCTATTCCATAAATGATAAGAACCTGGTAGATTTTGACGTAACATTCGAAATAACAAATGGAGTTTTGTGGTGAATAAAAAGTTCGAAAAATATTATTGGATAGCCGGTACTGTAGGCGTGACTTTGGTGGTATTTATTTTGGTTATTGTTTTCATCATTGTTCCTTCTTTTGAAAATATCAGTCAGGTTAGCAGTGATCTCAAGAATCAGAAAGCGAATTTAAATGTTTTAGAAAAAAAGCTTGCAACTCTTAAAGATCTTAAAGTCAAAGAAGATGAACTAAAGAAGCAATCTGGTATTGTATACAGAGCTATACCTACTAAACAAGAGGTTGGTGATAGTTTTATTCAACTTGATGGCTTGATTCATGAAGCAGGCGGCAGCAATCAAAAAGTTGCAGGTTCTAATGGCACTAATAATGCTTCAACATCATCCTCCACCTCATCGAGTTCTGAACAGATATCCTTGCCTCCCGGGGTTAAGACTCTCGTATATACTACAGATATTACTTTCCCCGCTTATCAAAATTTTAAAGATCTTCTTGTCAATTCGGAAGATGCGCTTAGATTTGTGCATCTTAGTGATTTTAAAATTACTGACGATCAGGGCTTTAAGGTTAGTTTATCTTATACTGCATATTATAGAGAGGAGAGTGATAATACTAATCAAGCAGGACAAGGGGAGGGTTTGCTTAAATGAAAAAAACAGACATTGTCATTTTAGCAGTTTGCAGTCTTGTGATAGCCGGTGCAGTGTTTTTTATTGTAAAAAACTATTTGCCGAAATCTGCTACTAAATCTGTCCAAACAAAAGAAACTATGAACTTTAATGGTAATATAGACCAAAACACGATCAACCAAATAGAACAAAGGAAAAACTATGGTGCTCCTCCTATGGATAACATAGGCAGAGACAATCCTTTTGGAGGACTTTAAAAAAAGGTTTGGGATTTGGAATATTGAATAGCTAAATAAGGCAATGGCAATAAGAATTGTAATCATTTGTCTAAATATCAATCTTAAGGTCCGATAGTATTACTCTAAAATTATGGCAGTTGGTAACGATAATAAATTAGAAGATCTACTAGTCAAGCTGGGTTTGATTACACAAAAACAGCTTGATCTTGTTAAGGTTGAAAGCGCAGAATCAGGAAAACCGATTACAGAGATTCTAGGTAACATGCCTGATATCTCAAAAGAAGCTTTGACAAAGGCGATAGCTGTGACTTTGGAGCTTCCTTATGTTGACCTTTCTGCAAAAAAAATTGATAAAAATATTCTTGATATCATCAATGGAGATCTAGCCGGAAAGTACAAACTTATTCCCTTTGGTAAGGTTGGCGATTTTCTAAATGTAGCTATGGTTGATCCTAACAATATCATGGCCATCGAATATATTGAGAAAAAAACAGGTCTTAAGCTGAAGCCCTACCTTGCATCTCAAGAAAGCATTGAAAAAGCTTTAAAACAATATGACGATGATTACTCAGTAGAAGTTCAGAATGTGATTGGAACCCTTGAAAAACCGCCAGAAATTAATCTTAAGGAAGATAAGGGAAAGCAAGGAGAAGCTGCCGTTATTACCCAAGATGCTCCGATTACCAGAGCTTTAAACACTATCCTAGAATATGCAGCCAAATCCAGGGCTTCCGATGTTCATATTGAGCCAAGAGAGAAATTGATAAAAGTTAGATATCGTATAGATGGTATTTTGTATAATACCATGACTCTGCCGAAACATATCCATCCTGCTCTCGTGTCCAGGATTAAGATACTCTCAAACCTTAAAATCGATGAACATCGTATTCCTCAGGATGGGCGTTTTCAGCTAAATCAGGATGGACGAGAAATAGATCTTCGTATTTCTATTACCCCGATAGTTTATGGTGAAAAAGTGGTAATACGTCTTTTAGATAAATCTACAGGTATTATTACGCTTGATAATCTCGGGATAAAGGGACGAGCTTTTAGAATTATAGAGGAAGGGACTAAAAAACCTCATGGTATGATTTTGGCAACCGGTCCGACCGGGTCCGGTAAGTCCACCTCGCTGTATGCGATTTTGTCAGAGATTAATAAACCTAGTGTCAATATTATCACAGTTGAAGATCCAGTAGAATATAACATCGACGGTATTAACCAGATCCAGGTAAATAATGCCGTCGGACTGACTTTTTCTTCAGGTTTACGTTCAATCTTGCGTCAAGACCCCGATGTAATTATGGTTGGAGAGATACGCGACAAGGAAACAGCTGAACTAGCCGTTCAGTCGGCTCTGACGGGGCATACCGTCCTTTCTACCCTTCATACGAACTCTGCCGCCGGTGCTTTACCTCGTCTCTTAGAGATGGAAATCGAACCATTTTTAATCGCTTCCACCGTCAATACTGTTATAGCGCAGCGTCTGGTTCGTAAAATATGTGATCATTGCAAAGAAGAATATCAGGCGAGTCCAGCTTTAACTCAGGCAATTAAAAAGTCACTAAAAGATGTCTTGCCGTCGAAGAAAGATCCCTCTTCAAAAACTAGAGAACTTGGTTTCGATAAATTACCGAATACTGAAAATGAGGTATTTACACTTTATAAAGGTAAAGGTTGTGATCAGTGTAAAAATACAGGTTACTGGGGTAGGACAGGAGTTTATGAGATTTTTAGCATTAATGAAAAGATGGAGAATCTTATCACGACAGAAGCTACTTCGAGCGATATTCAAGATCAGGCGATAAAAGATGGAATGATCACTATGCGTCAAGACGGTTTTTTAAAAGCTCTGGCAGGTATTACCACATTGGAGGAGGTGGTAAGAACTACGACTGAAGACTAGAAATATTACTTTTTAATTATAAGTCTTTAAATTTTAAACTGATAGTATTAGAATAAGAATTATAGAAGGAGGGCTGGGAAGATGCCGGAAACAACTAAACTAAAAATTGAAAATTTTCTAGAAGAGGTTATAAAACGTGATGCCAGTGATCTTCATTTAACGGTTGGTGTACCTCCTATGCTCCGAGTAGATGGTTCGCTGCAACCTATTGAAGATGCCAAAGGGCTTACTGACAAAGATGTTAAAGAATTGACTTATTCCATTTTAGATGATGTTCAAAAAGATATTTTAGAAAGGGATAAAGAAGTAGACTTTTCGTTCACATATGGGGATCTCGCCAGATTTAGGGCAAATGCTTATCACCAAAAAGGTAACGTCGGTTTAGCACTTCGTCTCATTCCGGTTAATATCAGAAGTCTATCACAGCTAGGTATGCCTCAGATAGTTGAAAAATTTACAGATTTTTCTCGCGGCTTGGTACTTGTAACCGGTCCGACCGGGTCCGGTAAATCCACTACCTTAGCAGCCATGATTGATAAAATCAACTCAGAACGCGCATGCCATATCATTACAGTTGAGGATCCGATCGAATATACTCATTCGCATAAAAAATCTCTAGTTGAACAGCGAGAAGTGCATTATGATACTCGTTCATTTGCGGCTGCACTCCGCAGTGTTCTCCGTGAAGATCCGGATGTTGTTTTAATCGGTGAAATGAGAGATTTGGAGACTATTGCCGCGGCTATTACTATTGCCGAAACAGGTCATCTGGTCTTGGCTACTTTGCATACAAACAGCGCTGCCCAGTCAGTTGACAGGATTATTGACGTCTTTCCACCCCATCAGCAACAACAGATCAGAGTGCAGCTTTCTAATATTTTACAAAGTATAGTTTCTCAAAGATTAATTCCTGCTATCGGAGGTGGAAGATTGGCGGCTGCGGAGATTTTGGTAGTGAATGCTGCGGTTAGAAATATCATTAGAGAACAGAAGACACATCAGATAGAAGCAGTGATTCAGACCGGTTCTTCAGAAGGTATGCAATCTATGGATAGAACTCTGGCAAACTTGATTAAAACTGGACGTATTACTCTGGAAGAGGCAAAGGGCTATGCAATCGATATCAAAGAGCTTGAACGTCTCTTACATGGATAAAAATTAGCCGTAAAAACAATCCCTACAAACACTTAACGGAGTAAAATGAAAGAATTTACATATAAAGCGAGAAATAAAGACGGGACGGCCACTCAAGGCATAGTAGAAGCGGAAACCGAGGTGGCAGCTTCAAATCTTCTGATTTCCAAAAACATTTTTCCGGTTGATATAAAAGAAGGTACCAAAACCTCCTTTGAAATACCTTTTTTAAAAAAGGTATCCAGAAAAGATAAAGTCTTCTTTCTGAGACAGTTGGCAACCATGACGGGTGCCGGTCTGCCTATAGCTCAAGCCCTTTCAACACTATTGGCTCAAACCTCAAAGAAAAATGTTAAGAAAATGATTGAGCAAATGAGCCGTGACATTGAAGCCGGCGGTACGCTTTCTGCTGCTTTCGCCGCTTTTCCTGATGTGTTTAATAAAACCGATACCAATATGATAGCTTCGGGTGAAGCTAGTGGTAAAGTAGATGAGGTACTCTTGCACATGGCAAATCAGACAGAAAAGAGCTATCAAACTTTGAAAAAAATTAGAACCGTTTTTATTTACCCGGCCTTCCTAGCAGTCGTTGTGTCGGGTGTGGTGGGAATCTTAATAACATTTGTTTTGCCGCAAATGAAAAATCTCTACTCAGGGTTTGGAGCCAATCTGCCTTTGCCGACTAGAATTTTAATCGGGACTAGCGACTTTCTTGCCAAATATTTCATATTAGTGGTTATACTTGTCATTGCTATTTATATCTCACTTAGGATATATATTAAGACAAATGAAACAGGCAAGTATTTCTGGCACAGACTAAAGACAAGTATACCGATAATCTCTAGCTTTATCCGTCTTTCTTATCTTTCTATTATTACGAGAACCTTGGCCAGCTTGGTGGCTTCAGGCGTACCTATTCTTGATTCGCTGGATATAGTGTCAGAGGCTATGCAAAATGTCATATATCGCGATAGCTTAAAAACGGTTCGAGACAAGGTCAAACAAGGTAAGTCTTTATCTGCAGCTTTTAAGGAAGATGAGGTATTCCCAATATTGGTTTCCCAAATGATGGGAGTTGGTGAGCAAACGGGAGAGCTTGATAATATGCTTTCAAATATGGCAGAGTATTATGACAACGAGCTAGATAGCATGACCAAAAATCTGCAGTCTCTTCTGGAACCGGTTATGATAGTGATAATGGGAGGGATAGTCGGGACTATTATTATTTGTATCTTGCTTCCGGTATATAGTCTTCAGAATTTTGTAGTCCACTAATTTGTTCATGCGATAGGCATAAATGAAATAATATAGTTGACACATCATAAGGACATTGGTTCAATATCAACATAAAAGAAAAAAGAAAGGAGGTGGAATATGAGAAATCTAAGAAAAAAGTTTACTCTGGGAGAAGCGAAGGGTTTTACACTTATTGAGTTAGTCGTAGTTATGGCTATTATCGCTGTTTTAGCGGTGCTGGTTATAGGTGCTATCACCATAGCCCGTCAAACTGCAATGGAGACTGCAGACAGATCAAACGTCAGAACATTGCAAACCTGTCTCGAAGCAGATTACACGAAATTTAAGGCTTATTGTGGTGCGACGGGTCAAACTGCATGTCCTACTTTGCCTACTACTGGTAGTGTAATGTTTACTGCTATGGCTGCTGATATAGGAAGTTGTAAACCAGCTACTGGGACTTCAGGTGATGGTGCCTCTGATGGAGTAACAGTGACTGCCTGGTCTAAGAATAGTTATACTATTCAAGCACTATCTCATGATAACTCAACTACTATAGATAGTCCTGTTTCTCCTTAGATAATTTGATCGGGATATCTTTCATAACTAGCCATGGCGAGACGGCTCCTCATGGCTGTTATGGGAAATATTAAACAAATGGAAGAGGGAGTGAAAAAGCTAAAAAAAAATCAAGGTTTTACACTCATTGAGTTAGTCGTAGTTATGGCTATTATCGCTGTTTTAGCGGTGCTGGTTATAGGTGCTATCACGGTTGCTAGAAACACTGCTGCAGAAACTACAAATCGATCGAATGCTCGGACATTTCAAGCAGGTTTGGAAAAATATTTTTCTAATAATAAAAGTTATCCTGCCTACGTTGTTACCGGTGGTTTAGCCTCATTTGATACTTTGTACAACGATAATCTTAGAGATTTAGGCATTACGCATGCGGATTATCCCAGTGGCTGTGACACTACTGGTCAAGCACACGGTGGAGGCCAATATAGTTATAATTCTTCTACTGGTCAGTATACTCTTACGGTTTGGAACTATGATTGTACAAAAGTTTTATCCGGATCAAGCAATCAGTTTACCAACTAAGATGATTAACAGTAATGTTTTTGTATAAGAGAAAAAATATTTTCGGAAAATTAGAAGGTTTTACACTTATTGAGTTAGTCGTAGTTATGGCTATTATTGCTCTTCTTGCCGCTTTAATCATAGGAGCCATCGCTATAACGCGCCAACAAGCCGATGTTACGAGGCTACGATCTGATGCTCATAATATTCAGACAGCTTTAGAGGGATACTTTGCAAAGAACAGACATTTCCCTCCTGATTATCGAGTAGATGCCTACTCGCTTTATGCAGATACTTCTGCTTATTATACTGATGGCAAAACTTATGCAAACCAAGATGGAGCGCATCCTTTAAGTACTATGGGGGCATCATCTTGGCCCACTCCCCCGGCAAACAACGGCAGCAAGGGGCTGATATGTTACTCAGCCGGTCTCAACGCACAGGATTATTGGTTTTGGATCTTGACTCCGGGCGAGGTGCAAGCCGGTAAAGTGTGTATTGCCCCGAGTTGCACGAACTCTACTTGTGGATTTATAGCTGCAGATCCTGGCAGTAAGATTCATTGTCCGAATGGCACGACCTCGAGCGGTTGTTCATCTCAGTATTGGTATTAGAAAATTTGTTCTCTGTGTAAGACTGGAGGATAAGGCTGGGGACGGTTCTCTTTTTAAAGCAGATTTGACGGAAACTTTCAAATTTTCTATAATTTGTTTATGCCCAGACAAGCTAGAATATTGCCACCGAACGGTTTTTATCATATCGTCTGCCGCGGAAACAACAAACAGAATATATTTCGGGATGATTCAGATAAGGACAAATATCTTGAGTTGGCTTTAAGATACAAGGGAGAGCATCCCATGTCTCTATTCCATTATTGTTTAATGACTAATCATGTTCATTTGCTTCTTGAAACGAATGAACAAACTGATCTTTCAAACTTTATGAAAAGGCTTAATCTTGCCTATTTTCATCATTTTAAAAATAAATATGGTTATGTTGGCCATTTCTGGCAGGACAGATTCAAAAGCTTCTTAATCGAGCGGGATAACTATCTTTTGGTTTGTGGAAAGTATATCGAGCTGAACCCGGTAAGGGCTAAAATGGTGGCGAGACCTGAAGACTTTGAATACTCGAGTTATGGGTTTTATACTGATAACAAGAAGAGTGATATTTTAGAACACAACCCTCTGTTTTTTGAACTGAGCTCCAAGTCCAAGGATTGTTCTAGTCTGTACCGTGACTTTGTTGTGCCTCAAGAAGAGATAGAACAGAGGTTTAAGGGTCCCTTCTGGGGTAGTGAGAAATTTGTTACTAGAATGAGAAAGAGGCTTGACTATAAAAAGGCCGCTGTTCAAGCAGGTAGAAAGGTTAATTTTCGGAAAATCAAAGCGCAATAGAGAACCGTCCCCTAAGTGGGGGATAATGTTCTTTTGTATTACTAGGTTGCTGAGTATAATATATTTATGTTTATTTTCTTGATTTTGTTTTTTGTTTTTGGTCTGATCATTGGCAGTTTTTTGAATGTTCTGATATATAGATTAGAAAACAAAAAACGTAAAACTCTGTGGGGCAGGTCTTTTTGTCCTCATTGTGAGAAGCGAATTGAATGGTATGATAATATTCCGGTTGTGTCCTTTCTGTTTTTGGGCGGCAAGTGCCGGCATTGCAAAAAGAAAATTTCCATTCAATACCCGCTGGTGGAGCTGACAACAGGATTTTTGTTCGCACTGCTTTTTGTAATCCCGAACGGGGCAATGGCGGAGTTGGGGAATCCCTTTGCTTACATTAATTTAATCTTCTGGTTTTTCTTTGCCTCGTGTTTGATGGTTGTTTTTGTTTACGACTTAAAACATCAAATCATTCCGGACCAGGTAATTTATACTGCACTTATTACCGGCTTCCTCTATGTGTCAATGCAATTTGCTTTACTAGGAGACTTTAAATATTTAGCTGATCATCTGTCATCTGCATTGATTGCCGGAGGTTTTTTCTATATTTTAGCAGCCATATCAAACGGCAAATGGATGGGAGGAGGTGATATTAAACTGGTATCCTTCATGGGCTTAGTACTTGGATGGCAGGGTACTGTTATTTCTCTATATGTTGCTTTTGTTTTAGGTGCTATCATGGGCGTGATTTTGCTGATATCAAAGAAAAAAAAATTTGGTTCAAAGATCCCCTTTGGCCCTTTTCTAATCATAGGAAATTTTATAGGCCTTTTTTTTGGGGAGCAACTCATTAACTTTTATGTTAAAATGTTTTTAAGTTAACTGGATATTCTTATGATGTGGAGGGTTAAAAATAATAAAGGATTTACACTGGTTGAGCTCATAGTGGTTATGTCAATAACCGGTATTTTGCTTGCGCTTATTTATGGCGGATATTCCAGTACCAGAAAAGGCCAGTATGTTCAGTATATGGCGAATCTTACCCAGACTAATATCCGAAGCTCCTTTATAGATATTATCTCTACAAAAGTGGAAACAGCAGGTAACTGTAATGGTTTATCGCCTGTGATAAAAGTTGTGGCAATAAAGTTAGGTTCATCTTCCACACCTATCACTGAGGTTCCTATTTGTAATGATAATAGTGGCGTACTGCAGGATCCGACTACGAATATTGAAACTATTGATCCGTCAGAGAGCTTAAATTTTCAGGAGAATTTAAGTATGGACTTTTGTACTCCTTATGCGACCAACTACTCTTGCACTAATCCGACTAAAACAGGTTATCTTTATCTAATTTTTACAAGTCCATACGGAAAATATTACAGTTACTATAGTGGTTCAGATCAAATAACAGATTTATGGACCTATCAAATTAGTAACTGGCAGCATAACGCAGATATGATTTATACGCCATCTAGTGACCCAAGTATAGGTTATATAACTCTTCATTTAACTGATGATACCGGTAATACGTCAGAACTTAATATTACAGGTGTTGGTAATGTCGAAAAGCCATGAGGATTTTAGATATGAGTTTCAAAATGATTAATAAAAAAGGACAGAGTCTCGTTGAGGTCGTGGTAGCATGCGCTATTTTAGGTATTACTATGGCAGCGATTATGAGTATGGTAATCTCTTCAAAAAATCTTTTATATCAGTCCGAAGCACAGACTGAGGCTACAACTCTGGCTCAGGAAGGCATAGGTATAGTCCAGCATCAGCGTGATATCGGGTGCAGTTTTTCTAATATCACTACAAATGGTGTGTTAAATGGTGCTAACGGTGGTTCAGACTTTGTGGTAAAAGGAGATCTGCTAAACGAGACCGGTGAGGATTTGGTTGCGGGTTCTATAACTTCTGCCACAAATATTGATGGTAATGGCAAAACCACTCAATTTGTCGGTTTTGAAAGGGGAATTGAAATCCAAGAATTAAGTGCCCTTGCGAGTAATCAAGTTGTGACAGGCTCGGGTTTTCAAGCGTCGGGTATCAATTATGACATCATAGATGATTATTACTACATTACTGTTACTGTGAATGGGCCGAATAATGCGAAATCGGAAATATCAACTATTATTTCAAAAAAGTAAGAAATGAAAAAGATTTTAAAAAATAAAAAAGGATTTACTTTGGTTGAACTTTTGGTAAGCATGGGGATTTTCGCTGTTGTTATAACAATGTGCGTCAGTTTCTTTATAGCAATGCAAAAGATGCAATCTGTCTATCGCGATCAAGCAAATTTGCAGCAGGAAGGAAGAATTACTTCAAATATTTTTTCTATGCAGGTGAGTGATGCCGCAGTAGTTTATATTAATGATAAAAACAGTGATGGTAGTATTTGCAGTGATGCTGATGTGAATAATAGGACTCAAAATAATGATTTTGAAGATTATATAGCGATAAAGAAAAATGTCAGTGACACAGAAGCGCTTGTCTTTGCCTGCCACGAGGACAATAGTAGTAATACACGATATTTAATGATGGGAACGCTCTCAGTTCCCGTCGGAACAGATCTCTCCCCGTTCACTATTAGTTCAGGTAATTTCGGGCAGCTTTCTTGGCTGTCTTCCAACCAAGTTACTATAGATGATTTTCAAGTGGCCAATAGTTCGACGACATATCCAAGAACTTTAAAATTCAATCTCAAAGTTAAAGGGTCTAGCGGGATTGCGCCGGAAATGCAGTTTCCCGGTTATCTGGTAATGAATAATGAACAATAAAAGGATCATAATGGAAAAGATACAAAACAAAAAAGGTAATGCTCTCATCTGGACTGTGATGTTTATGGCGCTTTTTTTTCTCATAGCTAGCACAGTGGCAGTGATTACACTTGCAGACATCAGACAGGCTACTAATATAGACAGCTCTACTGAGGCTTATTTAGTGGCTGAGGCAGGGATTGAGAGAGCTCGAAATTATGTATTAGCAGATCAATCCACAATCGGTTCCGGTTATATAGATAGCAATACATATAAATTTGAGGTTGTGAAAGCAGTTGTGGGCAGCCAGTCTCCTTTTCTTACAGATCAAAATCGCATATGTGACAATACTACAGGTTCAACAGATAAATATTGCTATTACAGTCAAGCCGTTGTAGGTAATGTTAAAAGAAAAATTATTGGTGAGCATAATAATATACCTCTAAGTCAAGGACAGTCCACTAATTTTGATAGTAGCCTTATTCTCAATAATGATATAGGTATCCCAAGCATCGATTTTCAAAACTTAGGTTCGAGTTATCAAACATTTACTTATGTAACAAATCTTGCAGATAATGATAGCGGTAATTCATATAATTTTGGTTTAGCTTCATCATCTACAAATGGGGTGGACATAGTTGTAGGTCCTGATCCGAACAATACTGGTAAACTGGAATTTTATTTAGCTGATATGCACTACAGTCATCTCGGCTCTAATATGATTAATAATATCACAGCCGGCAGTCTCCAAGTTACACTGGTTTACAGGAAAAGCGGTATAGCAACTCTTAAATTACAAAGTGATACTTCGTGTTTGGGTATCATCTCAGCGAGTGTGGCGCCAAACCTGAATCCGTACGACGCCTTCTTTGTTCAGGGAACATATAATGCATCTTTTCCTTATGCTATATGGTTAAATGGAAAACAAGATATGCAGTTTAATACTGCTTTTTTGAGAGTAGAGTAAACTTAGGTCTTAACTAGTTCAGTTTTTCTTTCCGTGGAATTTTTTATGGATATCTTTTAGATGCTGGTTTGTAATATGGGTATAGATCTGGGTAGTTGTTATAGAAGAATGGCCGAGCATGGCCTGAACGCTGCGGATATCGGCACCGTTTATCAAAAGGTCGGTAGCAAAAGAATGCCTTAAAGAGTGAGGCGTCACTTCCTTTGTGATACCGGCTAGCCGAGCATATTTTGAAACAATCCTTTGAATACTTCTTGGAGTTAAGCGCATATATTCACCATCATCCAGGCCGTCTTTTGCGCCTGAAAAATGAATAAAAAGTGGTTTGGCATTATCGGTTCTTTTGGCAAGGTAGTTTTTTATTTTTCTTATGGCCGGATCCGAAAGAAAAACTATCCTATCCTTGTCACCTTTACCGCGAACATTAAACTCTCCCCTTTCCAGGTTAATTTGTTCGCGGTTTAAGCCGGTGAGTTCACTTACTCTGAGCCCCGTAGAAAAAAGCGTTTCTAAAATCGCCGCATCCCTCAGAGTGGCTGCTTCTTTTTTTGAAGGGAATTTTTCTGGTGCCTTAAGGAGAGACTCGACCTCTTCAATACCTAAAAAATTTATTTGTTTTCGCTTCATTTCTCCGAGTTCTACTTTTTCTGCGGCCAAAGATTTGATGTCTCTTTTAGCCAGATATTTTAGGAAGGCACGAAGAGCAATAATATGATAAGTTTGGGTGATTTTAGCCAGATTGTCTCCGAGACCGGTAGTGAATCGGTTGAGATAGAGCCGATATTTTCTGACCAGATCACTTGTAATTTGTTCAGGTTTAAGTTCGCGGCTGCGCCCTTTTTCGGCAAAGTCAAGAAAACGTCCCAGATAGTGTTCGTAGTTTCTGATAGTCAGTTCTGAATGATTTTTTTCTATTTCTGAATACTCGAGGAAATCGCGGATAAGATCATTTACGCTAGCCATATTGGTATTGTACGACACAAAATTTTAAATTCAAAATGCAAACATTTTTTATTTCTGAGACCGGATTTTTTGTTAAGTATGTATTGCTAACATCTTGAACATTTTCAAAGATTCAAACATAATTTAATAATGAAAGCTGTTTTTGCGGCGATAATCCTACTGTCTGTCGTACTTGGTATTTTGGTAGCTCCATATTTTAGCCTCTCGATGCTGAGTCTTTTTGCCCTTTTTAGTATTTTCTTTATACTAAGTTTGTCAGTTATCCCCAAAAGATGGCTTTGGCTCGCTATGATAGCGACCAGTTTTCTTTTCTTAGGTATATTTCGTTATATCCAAGTGCAAAATGATATATATAACATTTCTTATCCCACAGGGCAGGATTTAGTAGTCAAGGGACAAGTGATGGAACCGCCGGAAGAAACTGATAAAGCGGTGAAAGCTGTACTCCAAGACGAGGCTAAGGGTGGGAAAATTCTACTGATCTTGAAACCTTTTACTAAAGTCAAATATGGAGAACGTTTATCAGTGAACGGAAAAATTAGTGTGCCGGTTAAACAATATCAAAACTCTCTTTTAGTCAAAGGTATTGCATATGAGATGGCTTTTCCTCAGGTAAAACACATCGGTTCTGACAGAATGAACATAACAATGAGGATCCAAAATAGCTTATATGCTTTAAGAGATAGTTTTGAAGACAGTATCAATAGGATTTTCCCGGAACCGGAAGCTTCATTTTTAGCCGGACTGCTTTTGGGAGTTAAGAGGAACCTTCCTAGCTGGCTTATGCAAGACTTACAGGCGAGCGGCACTACCCACTTGATTGCTCTTTCGGGGTTTAATATTACTGTGATTATTGAGGCATTGAGGTTAATCTTCAGGCGCCGCAGCGCCAAGTTCGGTTTCTATATCCCCCTTCTTGCTATTTTTGCTTTTGTGGTTATGACCGGTTCATCGTCATCAGTAGTCAGGGCCGGGATTATGGGGTCAATGATGCTTCTCGCTTATCGGGTAGGGCGGCAATCTTCGGCTACTATGGCAATAATTATTACAGCGGCCCTTATGGTTTTCGCTAATCCTTTTATCCTGCGTTACGATGCCGGTTTTCAGCTCTCATTTGTCGCATTTATCGGGATTATCTACATTGCGCCTTTGGTAAGGGGAATTTTGCCGCTGAAACATCAGTTCATTAAAGAAATGCTGGCTATGACTTTGGGCGCGCAGATTATGGCCTATCCTCTTATACTGCATTATTTTGGCACTTTATCGATAGTATCTTTTGCTGCAAATCTAGTAGTGCTGCCTTTTATACCTTTCGTTATGCTACTGGGTTTTTTAGCTGCACTTTTTGGCATGGTTTGGCAGAATTTAGGTTTTATCTTTTCCTTTACCGCCCTTTTTGCTTTAAAAGCAGTGATCAGCGTCATTCATTGCTTTGCAGTACTGCCTTATGCATCCTTTAGTGGCGTCGGATTTTCGGTTCTAAGTGTATTTATTTATTACATAATAGTTTTGGAACTGATTTTTATCTGCAAAAGATTGAAAACGAGGTGTCTTCATGCCGGATCGTAAAGTAAAAAAAATTTTTCCGTTTATATCACTCCCGGTGCTTTTAATTTCCTTTTTGGCAATATGGTATTTTGTATTTCTTCCTCCTGTTAGAGATTTAAAAATTGTTTTTTGTGATGTCGGTCAAGGAGACGGGACACTTTTAGAGTTTCCAGATGGAAAAACCGCTCTTGTTGACAGTGGGCCAGATATAAAAATTCTAGAATGCTTAGGCAAGAATCTGCCCTTTTACAGAAGAAAGATTGATCTGGTTTTCTTGTCTCATCCTGATGCCGATCACGTTGGAGGTTTGAATTACGTTCTAAACCATTACAAAGTGGGACGTATAATCGAAAGCGGGATTGGTAAGAATACTAAGGCATATCAATCTTTTGCAGATACGGTTAAGGCTCAGCAAATTCCCGAGATTATAGCTCTCCAAGGGACAGAGTTTGATATTACTTCTAAAACAAAGGCAAAGGTGCTGTTACCTGCCAGCGTCTCGGGAAGCACAAGTTTAAACAATATGTCTGAGATCTTACTTTTGACTTATATAAAAGAAGAGATACTTTTTACCGGTGATATGGAGAAGGAGGAAGCTACTCAGATGGCCAGTTTTTATCCCAAACTGCAAGCCAATCTAATCAAAATTCCTCATCATGGGTCAAAGTATTCTTTGGATGAGCGTTTTTATTATCAGTTAGCGCCCAAGTATGCCATTATTTCAGTCGGTGTAAAAAACAGATACGGCCACCCGCACAAAGAAGTACTGGACTTTCTAGGGAAAAGAGGCATAGAGATTTTCAGAACAGATCAGCTAGGCGATATCACTTTTGAAACAAATGGTGCAACGATGAAGTGGATAAAATCAAATTAAGCAACTTGAGTAATATAAAACCGTGAATCTGAAAACCCTGCTTTGTCATCCTAAATCCGCTTTGTAAGGCTACTGAACGAGTAAACTCCGCGGATAGTGAAGTTATATTTCTTAAAAAGTTTAATTTAAGTATAAGGGAAAAGGACCTTTCTGTTTGCTTAGTACCGAAAGTCTTAGTCTTAAACACTGGATGTCAGTTGGAATGAAAACACGAATAAATTGATGATTGTTTTCGGATTTACTGAAATAAAAGATTTTACTTTATTGAATACCTTGATTATAATTATAATGTTTAAAGGAGTTGTAAAATGTCAAAAATTCTTATAGTTGATGATGACCCGGCAATAAGAGAACTCTATGAGGCTGGATTTAAACAAATAGGTTATGATGTACAGACTGCAATAAATGGTGAAGACGCTCTAACTAAGACTTTATCTTTCAAACCGGATCTTTTACTGCTCGATATTATGATGCCGGAAATTCATGGACTTCATGTTCTTGACATCATTAAAGCTACACCGGAAGCGAAAGATCTGAAAGTAATAGTATTTACGGCTTTATCAGATGATGAAGCTCAGAAAAAAGCTGAGGAATTTGGGGCAGATGGATACATCGTTAAATCACAAAAGACGATGGCAGAGGTAATCAACTACGTTCAGGAAGTGCTGAAGCGGTAAGACTTGTATTTTTAGAAAATTTAAGGTAAAATAAACTTAATATGGTAACTGAAAGAACAGTATTCTTTGTTGGGCTAGGACTTCGGCCGAAAACGGTGAGAAGAGGTTGATTTTATTATAAAAGCAGTTTGAAAATGAGTCAGCCTTTCTGAAATCTCGGAAAGGTTTTTTAGTCTAACGGCCTATAGCGTAGTCTGGAATCGCACTTAGTCTCTGACTAAGAGATCGGAGGTTCAAATCCTTCTAGGCCGACCATGATATCATGGCGAAAAGCCTGGTATATAAAAGTCCCAGATTCTCCCTTTGATTGGTGTTACCGTGCTAACTCATCGAGATACTTATGGTGATCCTAAAGTATATCATGAAGTGTTAAGTTCAAAGGGAAAATCCAGGCATGAACCTTGAAAACCAGACGGTGAAAAGAAACAGAAAGGAGCAATATCGTATGTCCGATGCGAATGAGCAGGTGCAGAGGATGAAAGCATCCGAGGAAGAAACGGGAATAGTTAAGAATCAACCCACAAAAAAGAAGCGGCATCCGATCAAGAGGAACCGCAAAAAATGTCCTTCCAGAAACTGTATCTGTTACTAGGTACGGAGGGTTGGTATGGTAGAATGTTATGTGTATGACATTGATCCGGAAGACGCAGAGCCTATTCTTTTTGAACTAGCTGACAAGATGGGAATATCGCCTGATGAGATATCGATTAATCGGGCCAAAAATACTCTACACCTTCCTGACGTACTTTTGAGTCACGCACAAGAACATATGAATATCGTTCCTATGTAAGTTCTTTTCTATAAATCCGCCGGAGTACAGCCAAAGCACGGCTGTACTCCGGCAAAACTTTATAATAGTAGTGATTAATGAATCCGATTAAAAAAGTAAAAAAGACTATCGTTGTTCTTTTGGGTGTTAGTCTAGCTCTTTTAATAGCTATGGCTCTTGACCAAGATTTAGGGGAAAAGGTGTTTCTTCACCCGAGGTGACTATTACCGATAAAGGCGACGGATGTTTTGATTTTGAATATATGAATGAAAATCTCTAAATATTTTGGCCGCAAGGGCTAAAAGGTACCAAACACTAAATAAGGCGCTAGATAATCGTTAGAGTTATGAGTCAAGAGCGCTTTTCCCTTTTCACTTTAAAAAACAGGCACCTTGTGCTAAAATTGAGAATAATTAATAAATTATTAGTTAATAGATTTGCTAAGTTCCATAGATTTTTCTGTTTTTTATTTCTGCGCTTCTTAGTACCGAAGGTGAATTATGTCAGGTCATTCCAAGTGGGCTTCCATAAAACATAAAAAAGCGGCCACAGACGCCAAACGCGGTAAAGCTTTTACTGTGGCAGCGAACATGGTTACCATCGCCGCCAAAGAAGGTGGTGGCGATCCGACCATGAACTTTAAGCTTAGGCTTGCCATCGATAAGGCAAAGGCCGTAAATATGCCGTCAACTAATATTAATAGGGCCATAAAAAGAGGTACGGGCGAGGGTGGAGCCGGGCAGGTCGAGGAGCTAAAATACGAAGGTTACGGGCCGGAAGGGGTTGCTATTTTAGTTAGTACTGTAACTGATAATAAAAACAGAACTTCCTCCGACGTCCGTAGTACTTTGACTAAAAACGGCGGGAGAATGGCCGACGCCGGAAGCGTATCATGGGTTTTTGATCAGCAAGGACAGATAGTTGTTACAACTGATTCTGAGGAGGCGCAGCTTGTTGCTATAGATGCAGGTGCAACTGATGTTGAGGTAGAGGATGGTAAACTGTTTATCTATAGTGATACTAGTACTATCAGCAATATTAAATCTGCTTTGGAAAGCGAGGGGATAAAGATTGAATCAACGGAAATTATTTATAAACCAAAAAATTATATCAAAGTTGAAGATGAGGGAAAAGCCACAAAGATTTTGAAATTAATTGATGCGCTTGAGAGTTTGGATGATGTGACGGAGGTTAATGCCAACTTTGATATATCGGAAGAAATTTTAGAAAAAATTAGTTAAAGCTGATGTTATAATATTTCTTGTAACAGAAACCAGAAATGTTAACTTCAACCCATAGTTTAGTCGGTGCTAGTGCCGGCAAGTATATCCCAAATCCGTTCTTAGCTTTTTTAGCCGGCGTGTTTTTGCACTTTGTTTTTGATAAAATACCTCATTTTTGGTCTCTCAATAAAAAGTTTGAGGGCTTAATGCTTGCACTTGATACAGTTGGCACAATTCTAATTATTATTGTCCTGTTTTTTTCACATTTACCGAACAAATCCGGAATTGTTGGAGGAGCTTTGGGTGGGGCGGGTGTAGATTTATTTTTAGTTCTTGTTCCGGTTACCAACAAAAACAAGACTGCCAGGTGGCACTCTGCCAGGCAGACACACTTAAGGCAAGCTAGGTTCATCCTGAATGATTTGGTTATAGCTGTGGCAGCGATAATAATATTAATATTTTTTCCATGATTATTTTAGGTATAGATCCGGGTACGGCTACGACAGGCTATGGTGTCATAGAGAACAAAAATGGCAAAATTACAGCTATTGGTTATGGCTGTATTTTAACCAAAGCCGGCCGAGGTTTGGGAGACAGGCTGGATGTTATCTTTAATGAATTAACTGAAATTATTAAGAAATTTAAGCCGGAAATGGCGGCTGTCGAGGAGCTTTTCTTTGCTTCAAACGCTAAAACGGCTATTTCGGTCGGCCACGCCCGCGGTGTTATTTTACTCGCCTGTAAAAAGGCAAAAGTGCCGGTTTATGAGTACACGCCCCTGCAAGTCAAGCAGGCGGTTTGCGGTTATGGTCGAGGCGAAAAGCAACAGATTCAGAAAATGGTTAAGACTCTCTTGAATTTAAAGGAAATCCCCAAACCGGATGATGCGGCAGACGGTCTGGCTATAGCTATTTGTCATGCAAACTCTCACAGAAACTTTGTTTAAAAAGAATTTCATTTAGCTTAAAAAAGCTCTAAAATTATATTAAATAATAGGAGGGTCTTTGAGCGAATATTCTCTAAAATCTGATATTAAATTTGACTCTGTTTGCAAAAAGGCAGGAGAGATGCTTTCATCTGCTTATCATAACGGTAAGATCTTTGCTTCACTGCCGAAGCCAGACGGATCTCTTTCAGAGTTTGAAATCTTAAGTGTTCTTGCTCTCGCTAAATCCTGCAGAAAAAAAATAATCAATCAATATATTGAGAGCGGTAAAATTTTCAATGTTACAACCTCCGGTATCTTGGCGTGGGTGATTATTAATATTTTTAACGATTTAAGTGATAATGAGAAAGGGAGGATTGAGAGGTATTTTACTAATGTGGAAGAATATTTTGATAAGCGAACCGGTACTGATGGACTTTTGTCAGCAGGGCAGGCTGACAATTGGATAAAAAGTGTTAAAAGAAAGGGTTTTTTAATAGAGTTTCAAGCGTACTATGCAAAAATCATTGATCTTCTGTTTTTGCTTACTGAGGATGATATGTACGAATTTAAGAAGAAGAGGCTGCTTAGAGCAGTTCGAAAAAACCTTGATGTAGCATTTGTGCTAGACAGAGAAGATTCACTTGAGGTTCGTTCTAATATCTTTATTGCAGCTTTCTTTGCTCCGGAACTTTTTAAGCGCGATGTATGGCAAGTAACCTTTGATACTTCGTTAAAAAAAGAGGAGCTGTGGCTTAGCTGGGGAGGACTTCGTATTTTAGGGCGATCGGACATTAACTACAATGATGCAAAAGACGGTGAAAGTTGGTTCTTTGTAAATAATATGTCCGCGCTGGCTCTAGCCAGATCAGACAGAGTGAAATATCAAAAGTATATTGATATGGTTTTAAAGTCTTCCACTTGTAATATTATGTGGCAGGAACACTCTGGACGTCCATGTGAAGTTACACTTACTTCAAGCGGTCAAATCAAGGTTCAAGGTCTGTACGGTTTGTCGCTTGCGACATTTATTTACCTTTATATGTTTTTAAATAACTGACTTGTATACTGGAATTTAACTTTGTCCATGTTGTATACTTTATACTGATTACACAATACTAATGCGAAGAATTTTATGATTGCGAGTTTGCGTGGAAAGGTAGTTCAAAAAAGAGCGGACAGCTTGGTGGTCGAAATGAACGGTATTGGCTATAAGGTTATTTGTCCTGTCTTGGTTTTAGACTCTGCCAGGGTTGGTGAGGAAATTTTTTTAAATACCTATACCCATGTACGGGAAGATATTCTGGCTTTATACGGGTTTTTGACGGTCGATGACTTGGCTCTTTTCGAACTTTTAATAAGTGTGTCCGGAGTGGGGCCGAAAGCAGCCGTGAATATTTTATCGGCCGCGGATAGTGAAAAAATCAAAAGTGCTATTCGCAAACAAGATCCGGGTATTTTGTATTCAGTATCGGGAATCGGCAAAAAAACTGCCGAGAAAATCGTGGTTGAACTGAAAAATAAGCTTGGAGCCACGAATGATTTGTATGCGCCCTCATCTGAAACGGAGGATCTATACCAGGCACTCAGCGAGCTTGGTTTTAAACCGAGTGAAATCAATGCGGCTATTTCCAGTTTGTCGGACGATCTTGATACCACGGAGGAAAAGCTCAAGTTTGCTTTGAAAGAAATACGAAAATGAAGCTCCAGAATGATAAAATACTAAATTCTAACAATATGAAAGAAGATAAAAATCACATTTTAGACTCCGAGGAGTTCGAAGGCGAGGAAACTTTTGAGGAAACGCTCAGACCGAATAAATTTAGCGAATATGTCGGCCAAAATCAGGTTAAAAGTAATCTGAAAATTACCATTGAAGCGGCCAAAAAGAGGAAAGAACCGATTGATCATGTCCTTCTTTATGGTCCGCCGGGGCTCGGCAAGACTACTCTTTCGGCTGTCATTGCAAATGAGATGGGTGTTTCAGTAAAAGCGACCAGTGGGCCGGCCATCGAACGAGCCGGCGATCTGGCCTCCATTCTTACCAATTTGCAAGAAAATGATATCTTATTTATCGACGAGATTCACCGATTAAATACGGTAGTAGAGGAAATTCTTTATCCTGCCATGGAGGACTTTGTACTTGACATTATCATCGGCAAAGGCCCTTCGGCAAGATCTGTGCGCCTTGATTTACCGAGATTCACCATAATCGGTGCCACTACCAAGATGGGATCGCTTTCTTCGCCGCTCCGCGACCGCTTTGGCCTAGTTCACAGATTAGAATTTTATGAGCCGGCGGATATCGAGAAAATCTTGAACCGATCTGCCAAAATATTAAAAATCAAAATTGACAAAAAGGGTGCCGAGGAAATTGCCAAAAGGTCGCGCAAAACGCCGCGCATTGCCAATCGACTGCTAAAAAGAGTGAGAGATTTTGCCGAAGTGAAAGGAAAAGGTGAAATTACCAATGACATCGCCAAGCAGTCCTTGGAAATGCTGGAAGTTGACGAGTTGGGACTTGATAATACCGACCGGCATCTGCTCGAAACCATTATTCACAAGTTTGGGGGCGGTCCGGTGGGCTTAAATACTTTGGCAGCGGCTACGAATGAAGAAGTTGATACGATTGAGGAGGTTTACGAGCCATACTTGATCCAGCTCGGCTTTCTCGAACGCACTCCCCGAGGACGAAAAGCCACTTCACATGCCTATAATCATCTTGGCGTGGTAAAGAAAGATAAGAAAAAAAACCAACAGAAGCTATTATAGTTGTGTTTGAAACCCAAGAATATTTACGTTAATTAAATTTAAAGCCTATTAGTTCACTAAACCAGTTTAGTGAACTGAAGAATAAAACCCTTTACAATGGGTAAATTTTTCTTATAATTTAAAGTACTTATGCTTAGGAGGGTTGGGACAGTTTTGTTGTTATTTTGGGTATTTTTGATGCCGGTTTTTGCCGTTGCCCAAAATGGTCCGGACATCAAAACGACGGCTGTGACCGATTGCAGCGGTGTAGTAATTTCCGAATTTATTCCTAATCCTGTCGGGGTGGATTCTGATGGCGAATGGATTGAGCTTTACAATCAAACAAATAGCGAGGTAAATCTCAATGGTTATTCTATTACCGACACAGAAGGCACAACTCATAAATATTCGATTTCAAATGCGACGATTGCTGCCGGTGGTTTTGCCGTCTTTGATCGTGAAACTACCGGTATCACCCTAAATAATGACAAAGAGAGCCTGATTTTAACTAAACCGGAAGGCGCCAGCTGCCAGACGGATTTTGCCAAGGATACGGTCAATCCAAAAGAAGGCAACAGCTTTGCCTACGACTTTAATTCAAAATCTTGGAAATGGACCACCACGCCGACACCCGGTAGCACCAATGTCTTTACGGTGGACAATATTGCTGTAAACCCAACAAATAGTGGCAATGATTCTGCTATGCCGTTACCGCAGAACAGCTGCGCCGGAATCATGATAACCGAGTTGATGCCGGCGCCGGCAGGTTCAGATAGCGAAAACGAATGGATAGAAATCTACAATTCAAACAGCGATACGATCGATCTAGGCGGGTGCGCGCTAACCGATAAGCTTAAGGTTGGCAGCACTACAAAATACACTTTTCCGGTCGGCACAATCATCAATTCAGGAGAATACAAGGTGCTGACAAGACCTGTAACCAAGATTTCCTTAAATAATGACAGCGATGGGGTGATGCTGCTTGCTTCTGACGGCACGGTGGTTTTTGATACCGGACTTTATAAAAATGCCAAGGAAAATATAGCTTACGCGTATAGCGATGGTCAATGGTTCTGGACTTCAACTCCGACGCCGGGTGTGCCAAACATTATCACTGAGCCAACACCGAAGGCAGCAAAGAAGCCAAAGAGTACAAAGGCTGCATCAAAAAAGGCTGCTAAGTCAACGAGCAAAACTCAAGGTAATAGCGGTCAGGTTTTGGGCGATAGTACAGGTCCAAGTGGCAGCGATTCAAAGAAAATCAGCGACAAGGTGTTGGGCTATATTCTGGTTATTCTCGCCTGTCTCGCACCGCTTGGCTATCTTGTCTACCTAAAGAAAGATTGGATCCTCAAACAGTCAATTGTCCAAAAAATTCTAAAAAAGCTTGAAAATATAAAGGAACTTTTTGTCCGCTAAATACTCAATTGGAACGGAATTGTGATAAAATATTGAGTATGAATGAACTAACGGAGTTTGATTTTTCTAAAGAAATCGACCAGAAAGCATTTCTTGGGATAAAAGAGGAATTTCCAGTAAAGGCAGGCGATATGGTTAAGAGTGCTGAGGCGCAAGCTTGGAAAGAACATCTTCTTAAATATGCCTTGGAAAATTATCAGGAGTATCTTTACCCAGATCCTAAAATTTCACCTAAGACTCAAGAATCTCGTGATAATTTTGTTTTTGCAATGAAAAATTTTACAGAAAAGCAAAATCAGTTAATTTCTGACCATTATGAGCATGGTGTTAGCTCAGAAATGATAGACGAAATTATGGAAAAACTAAATGTTAGAGACGATCAAGTACCTACAGATGAAGAAGAGCTTAATAAATTTATTACACGAATTGTGCTTAAAGATCTAAGCTATCAGGTTGCGTTTAATGAGAGAGAACACAAGAAAACAGCCTTTGAAGGTTTTGAGGATGATAAGGACTTCCGAGATGTAGAAGGAATTATAAAAAAAGCATTTTCCGGAAAACTTTTGTCTCGTTGTCTCACGTCGAGGGTTTCCTATAATCCCAATGAAGTGAATGTGGAGATTTCTGGAAATGACTTTTATCTTCCATTGGAAAAATACAAAGATTGGAAAGCTAAAATGCCTTCAGTCGCAGATTATAAATATAGGGGCGAATCCTTTAGTTCTTGGAACGCGGATCTTGATCATAGAGTTTCTGATATTTATGCGTCTTATCCGATTTATATTTATAGTTTTGAAGGAGAAGATTTAGCTCACTATGAATATTTGAAGGGTTTGCCAGGAAAAGAGAAGATGAGGATTTATAAAATTGGCACGGTGTGCCATGAATTGGGGCATTCAATTTATGATTATTTAATGGGCAGAGAAAAAAGGAGTAAATGGGAAGAGTTAATAAATATGGTAGGATATTTAACTCATTACTCCAAAAATTATGCTTCTGGCGTGTGCAGTGAGAAACTGAACTATAAGGAGGAATTTGCTGAGGCGGTAAGATTAAAAACAACCAGACCTGATTATTTGAAGAAAAGCTTTCCAGATATCTTTGAATATTTGGACTCAGAATTTCCGGAGCTTAAAGCTATTTAACATGAAAATATTATCTAAAAGCTCTAATGAAACGATTAAACTAGGTGAAGAAGTTGGCAAAAAGCTCTCCGGTGGAGAGATCTTTGCGCTTTACGGCGATCTTGGCGGCGGGAAAACCCAGTTTACCAAAGGCATTGCTCTAGGCCTTGGCATCTCCGATCATATTCTTTCCCCGACATTCACCATTCGCCGCGAATATGAAGGTAAGAGACTGCATTTGCTGCATTACGATTTCTACCGATTTGAAGCTCCAGATCGGGAGCTAATTGAAAGTATGAAAGAAGGTATTGATCTTGATAATGTGACGGCGATAGAATGGGCGGAGCGAGTGGAGAAACATTTGCCGAAAGACACGATTCAAGTCAGTTTTAAATACATTTCGGAAAACGAACGGGAAATAGAGATAGAAAATTATAATCCAGAACGTCATTCTGAGGAACGACGAATCTTATGAGATCTTTCCTTGTCCTTTCGGGAAGTCGTTCAAGATGATAGAAAGAAAAGATTGTGTCATATTACGTCTACATTTTAGCAAATAGAAATAACAAAGTGCTTTATACGGGTATGACTAATAATCTCGAAAGAAGAATTTTCGAACACAAAAATAAATTGATTAGGGGTTTTACCGAAAAATATAATTTGAATAAATTAGTATATTTTGAGGAATTTCCTACACCAAAAGAGGCCATAGAAAGTGAAAAAATGATTAAGGGATGGATTAGAAAAAAGAAAATTAAACTGATAGAATCAAAAAATATAAACTGGGATGATTTATCATTGTCATTCTGACGAAGGAAGAATCTTTTTTGAGATCCTTCGTCGTTCCTCCTCAGGATGACAACTAAAGTATTAAGGATGACAATAATCAAAGACAATGTAACTAAGCCGGTCATTCTGAGGAACGAATAATCTCATAAGAAAAATTATGCAAAATACATTAGTCATAGACACATCGGATAAAGTTGCCAGATTTGGTTTGTTTTGTGATAACGAATTGGCAGACAGGCTGAGGTGGGAAGCGCATCGGGAGCTTTCCAAGACATTCTATACAAAACTCGATGAACTATTGGGCCACAACGGATTAAATTACCAGGATTTAAATTCGATTATCGTTGTTTGCGGTCCCGGATCTTTCACTGGTCTGCGAATTAGCATCGTCATTGTAAATGCCTTTTCTTATGCTCTAAATATTGAAACAGCTGGTGTGGTTCAGGAAGAAAAAATGACTCTAAAAGAAATTTTTAACGCCGGTCAAAAAAAACTAAAAAAGAACCAAATTCTCGAACCTTTTTACGGCCGAAAACCAAATATTACCCAGAGAAAGAAGAAATTTCCGTCTTGAAAAATGGCTAAAATAGGAGTATAGTTGTGGCAGTAAATTAAAAAATTAAATTTACCGATATAACTAAAAACTTTTATTTTCACCTAATTTGAAGAGAATGTTTAAGTAAAAAGATTCTCGTGGGATGTTTATCCGACCCTTGGCGGGCAGGAATGACAGGCTGGGTGGATATAAGCAAAAAACAAGGATTTCTAAATAAAGTATGACAGAAAATTGCTAGAAAATTTGGCTTTGGACAGGTATTTTTAGTTATTTCTCGGTACTCACATTGAGTCATCTTGAACGAAGTCGAGGGATCCCTTAAAATCAGGGAAAGGGGTTTCTCCGTTTGCCACTAGCATGGTGTTGGTCGAAATGACAAAGTGGGAAGAAAAAAGAGGTAGAAGATGGAACCTATCACATTGGTTCTGATTTTAGCTGGGCTGGCAGCCGGCGGAGCCGGAGGATATTATGGCCGGAAAATGAAGTCTCAAGATGCGCTTGAGAAATCCCAGAAAGAAGCAGACAAAATAAAAAGTGAGGCGGCAAAAGAGGCCAAGGAAGAAGTTTTAAAGGCCAAAGAAGAAGCGCTGAAAATCAAAGAAGAGGCTAAAAAAGAAGAGAAGGAAAGGCGCGACCAGATCGTCGTAAGCGAAAAGAGAAACATTGATAAGGAAAAAGTTCTTGATGAACGTACGAAGAAGCTTGATGAGACTCGTGACAAAGTAGAAAAAGACAAAGAAGAAGTTGAAGGCATAAAAAATAATCTCCGCGACATCAGAAAGAAGCAAATGGCGGCGCTTGAAAAGATTTCCAAGCTTTCAACAGATAAGGCAAAAGAAAAACTGCTTGAAATTGTAGAGAGGGATTATAAACGGGATGTGCTTGATCTTATTAAAAAAGTTGAGGCGGAGACAAAGGAAGAAGCAGACAAAAAAGCCCGGGAAATTCTCTCAACTGCCATTCAGCGTCTAGCAGGTGATATGACATCTGAGACGACTGTGACGGCAGTTCAACTGCCAAACGATGAAATGAAAGGCCGCATTATTGGTCGTGAAGGCCGAAACATTCAGGCTATCGAACGTGCTACCGGATGCGATATCATCGTTGATGACACGCCTGAGACGATCGTTATTTCCGGCTTTGATCCGGTGCGGCGCCACGTGGCCAAAAGAGCGCTTGAATCAATAATGAAGGATGGCAGAATTCATCCGACAAAAATTGAGGAAGCGGTGGCAAAGGCTCAAAAAGAAATTGATAAAGAAATCAAGGAAGCCGGCGAGCAAGCGGTGTACAAAACCGGTGTTGCAGGGCTACCATCTGATTTAGTGAAAGTCTTGGGACGGCTAAAATTTCGAACCTCTTATGGCCAGAATGTCTTGCAGCATTCCATGGAATGCTCATACTTGGCTGGTGCTCTTGCCAGTGAGCTTGGCGCAGATGTGAACTTAGCTAAAAAAGCTGCTTTGCTTCATGATATTGGTAAAGCGGTTGATCAGGAGATAGAGGGTTCGCATGCAGCTATCGGTCGGGATATTGCCAAGAAGTTTGGGCTCGATGAGAAGATTATCAATGCTATCGAAGCTCACCACGAGGAAACGGAATTTAAATCAGTCGAAGCGATTGTGGTTCAAGTTGCCGATATGATTTCCGGCGGAAGGCCGGGTGCACGGCGTGACACTATGGAAGCCTATATCAAAAGGCTTACCGAGCTTGAAAATATCGCCAATTCCTTTGATGGTGTTGAGAAATCATTTGCTATTCAGGCCGGACGCGAGGTTAGAGTATTGGTTTCGCCGGAGCAACTCGATGATCTAAAAAGCGAGAAATTAGCCAAAGAAATTGCCACAAAAATAGAAAAAGATCTAAAGTATCCCGGACAGATAAAGGTTAATGTTATACGGGAAAAGAGAATTACGGAATATGCGAAATAACGTTGGAATCTGGAATTTTGAAACTAGAACAGGAATTGTGAATATTAAATATGTGTACTGTCACGGATTGAAACAGCAATTATAACTCCTCCATTCTATATTCTTACTCTAAATACAAAATACTCAATTATTCTGCCTAGAATATATGAAATTAAGTTAAACTTTTTATGGCAACTAAAGCAAAAAAAACAATTAGGATCCTTTTTATTGCTGATATTGTTGGGTGTGCTGGCCGTAAGACCGTTAATGAAATCCTTCCAAATCTCAAAAAAGGAGAAGGAATAGATTTCGTTGTGGCAAACGGCGAGAATATGACGACTGGTAATGGGATGACAAAAGGTACGATGGAAGCAATACTTGAATCAGGGGTGAATTTTTTCACCGCTGGTAATCATATTTGGAAAAAACCTGAGTTTTTGGATGAACTTGAAAAAAAAGAAACGCCTGTTGTACGTCCGGCAAACTATCCCGAGGATTCACCCGGCAAAGGGTATAAAATATTGAAAACTGATTTTGGCCGGCTTTTGATAGTTAGTTTGCTAGGACGAGAAGGTATAAACGCGCAAGTTGAGTCACCCTTTAAATCTATTGATGATATTTTAGAAGCGACAAAAGGGAAATATGATATTTCATTAGTTGATTTTCATGCCGAGGTGACCAGTGAAAAAGTGGCTATGGGGTACTACCTTGATGGTAGGGTTAATGTTGTTGTGGGTACTCATACTCACGTTCCTACTGCAGATGCCAGAATTCTGCCAAAGGGTACCGCTTATATTAGCGATGCCGGAATGACGGGTATACAGGAGTCAGTTTTGGGTGTAAAAACTGACATAATTATTCGACTTTTTACAACCGGTATGCCTCAAAAGTTTGAGCAGGAGACAGAAGGGCCGAAAGTTTTCAATTCAGTTATGGTTGACATAAGTACTGATAGAAAAGTAAAATCCATTGTTAGACTTGATAGATATATTTGAAAGCTGTTGTAAGAACAAAGAATCTGTGCTATAAATCGTATTACTTTGATTAAAGATTATTAAAATAAATAATTTAAATTTCCGGCGGAAACACCGCGGATAAAAATAGGAGAAAAAATGACAAAACATGATTTAGTAGAAACTCTATCAAAGGAAACGGGATATTCTAAAAAGGAAGTTGAATCTTTTTTAAAAATTCTAACTACAACAATCACAAATAAGGTAAAAAACGGCGAGAAAGTGGCAGTTACAGGATTTGGGACATTTGATCTGGGTAAACGCGCTTCAAGAAGAGGCAGAAATCCTCAAACGGGTGATTACATCACCATCCCTGAGATGAAAATGCCAAGGTTTAGAGCCGGCAAAAACTTGAAAGAATCTGTTCGATAACATATTTATTTCAATGTAAGAGGCACTTTCAAAGTGTCTTTTATATTGGGAGAAAAAGGTTTTTAGGGTATAATATCTGAGTAAATGACCAATGTCCAATTTTCAATGCTAATCAATGACTAATTTATTAATTTTCAAATTTAGAAATTGGGATTTGACTAGTCATTAGATATTGTAAATTATAAATTTCCGCGGGGTGTGGCGCAGTTGGCTAGCGCGCCTGCTTTGGGAGCAGGAGGCCGGAGGTTCGAGTCCTCTCACCCCGACCAGGTTTGACTTATTCAAACCATCGCCTGAAAAGATTTCGTGGAAGAGATCGGTGTATTCCGGCTCTTTCATTTTCCTGCCCTTTTCACCAATGAATATTTTCTTGAAGAAAGACTGGTTCATTAATCGCCGGTTGTCGCCTTCAGCCTTTAGATAAGCCTTGTGGCAATTTCCGGCAAGCTTGATTGCCATTTCCAGTAGCTCCTGGACGTTCTCGTGTTTTCCGTCGATCACTTTGAGCTGATCCTCGGCTAGTCCGATTTCATTGACAAGTCTTTCCTGTTCGCCTTTTAAGATATCGATTAGGATAGCTCCTGCCATATATGCTTCAACCAGTTTGTATCGCTTGTCATTCAGCTCCTCGATTTTTTTGATAAGCCGCTTTCTTTGGAGGATTGACGATGCCTGCTGATTGACGATTTCCTTTTCCATGATCTTCTTGAGTTTCGCAACGGTCTCAGGCGGCAGTTGAATATCCTTGTAGAGGTCCTCGATTTTCTTTTCCACCCAGTCGGCGTCCACATATTTCTGAGAGCAGCCGTTATGCTTTTTCTGCCCCAGGCAGTAGAAGTAGGGATATTTGCCCTTGGCCAGCAGGAAGGAGAGGCGGGAGCCGCACTCGGCGCAGTAGATGGTGCCTTTCAGATAATGCGGATGCTTCCGTTTTCTCTCACCGGCCTGATCGCGACTTCTTAGCATCTGGCGGACTCGCTCAAACTGCGCCGGTTCAACAATCGGTTCATGCAGTCCCGGATATTCAACGCCCCGATATTTGACAATCCCCATGTAGAACCGGTTTTGAAGCAGCATGGCGATGGAGGATTTGCAAAATTCGGGATACGGCCTCTTCTTTGAGAAATTGTTCCGGAGTCCCTTCTTGGCCATGATTTTCTGGATTTCAGCCAGCGAATAATTTCCTGTCGCATATAGGTCAAAGCATTCCCTGACCAGCGGTGCCATTTCCTCATCTTGTATCACTCTGGCGATGCTCTTGCCTTCGATGGTGTCTCTGACGTTTTTGTATCCAACTGGCGCTCTTGTGACCATACCGCCGGACTTGGCTTTTTGAAGAAGACCCTTTTTAACTTCAGCAGATAGATTGGCGGAGTAGAACTCGGCCATTAATGCGTGGATGCCTTCTACGAAGCGTCCTGAGGCTGAGTCCTCGATGTTTTCAACCACAGACACCAACTGTGCCCCGGAGCGCGTCAGAACGGCTTTGATGGCTACGTGGTCTGACATATTGCGGGCTAGCCGGTCGATCTTGTGAACGATAACCGCGTCGATATCTTTCTTCTTGAGCCTTGAGAGCATTTCCTGAAGCTGAGGACGGGCGGTTGATCTTGCTGATTCGCCTCTGTCGGCGTATTCGTCAATGAGAACCCAGTCATTTTCACGGATTAACTTCATGCAAGCTTCTCGCTGGGCGGGAATGGAATAGCCGCCCTCGGCCTGTTCTCTGGTTGAGACTCTAAGATAGATGATACATCTCATGATTTTTTCTCCATTTATTATTTGTTCTTACGCTTGATTGCCATTTACATAAAAATAGAAATTTGGTATGTTAATTAACAATTAGACTTATCGTGAAAGGAGAAAAACATGGATTTAGGTTGGGGCTCACCGGCAGGGATTGGAATATTTCTGGTTCTATTTGCGGGTTTTCTTTACATCCTGAGGATGGCGCGGAAAAACAGGAAACAATAGCAGCTTCTTTATCGGACATATTGTTTGCTTTTGATCGTTCGAGTTGAATTAACTCAAAGATTCGATTCATTTTTTCCTTTCCTTGGCCTCTCGGGCCTTGATTACCGCTTCATAAGCTCGGATAACTGATTCTTTTTCCTCCGCGGTCATGTTCGGGACTTCCTTGAACATGATGGTGAATCCAGGGTCGGAGAGTCCGATGTCCTCCATTTTTACGTCAACGACAAGATCATCAACCTGGCTTTTTGTCATACCCATTACCTTGCCCCAAATATAAAGCTTCTCAGGTTGCG
>JAJYID010000005.1 GCA_021790235.1 bacterium
AAGCAGGTCCCAAGGGTTTGGCTGTTCGCCAATTAAAAAGGTACGCGAGCTGGGTTCAGAACGTCGTGAGACAGTTCGGTCCCTATCTGTCGTGGGCGTTGAAACTTGAGGAGATCTGTCCCTAGTACGAGAGGACCGGGATGGACTGACCAATGGTGTACCAGTTGTTCTGCCAAGAGCATCGCTGGGTAGCTATGTCGGGAATGGATAAGCGCTGAAAGCATATAAGCGCGAAACCAACTCCAAGATTAGGTTTCGTTTGAGATCCCTTATAGACCATGAGGTTGATAGGCTCTAGGTATAAGTGCGGTAACGCATTCAGCCGAGGAGTACTAATAGATCAATGACTTAATAATTTCTTTTTTAACCAGTAATCAGTGATTGGATTTGTCCAATTTTGTACCATCAAAATGTAAGTGTATTAGGCAGTGTTCTGGTGGCTTTTGCGGAAGGGTCACACCTGTTCCCATCCCGAACACAGAAGTTAAGCCTTCCAGCGGCGATGATACTTGAGTCATCAAGCTCTGGGAAAGTAGCGCGTCGCCAGAACATTGCCTAATACATGCAAAAAGGCACATTAAGTTTACTTAGTGTGCCTTTTTGCATTTGGTATATAATGGAACAATGCAAAAAGAAAAACTTTCAATCAGGGCAGTCGGTATTGTAATACATAACGGTCAACTTCTTGTTATGCAACGGGAAAGGGGCAAAGATATGTATTTTGTTTTTCCTGGTGGTAAGGTGGAAGTCAACGAAACTGTAGAAGAAGCTGTCGTCAGAGAGATAATGGCGGAAACATCTATTGATGTTGCGGTAGATAAATTTATTTATAAACATTATCTTGATCATGGCGAGAAAGGAAAGAGTGAGCAACATTTTTATCTTTGCAAATACTTAAAAGGAGAACCAGAGCTTGGTAATGATAATGAAAAAGAAGTTATGGAAAAAGGTGAAAAATATTATAAACCGCAATGGATGAATTTGGATAAAATATCAGAGCTACTTTTGTATCCATTGGAAATTCGCGACTGGATGCTCGAAGATATAAAAAATAATTTCATAAATACTCCAAGAGAAGAACATTTAAGGGCTTCTGACCTTAGACAAATTTAATTAAAAAAAAGAGGCGCGGAAAGTTTCCGCGCCTCGTGCAGGCACTGCTTTGCGGGCTTTTTAGGACGGGATTACTACAGACTTTGTTCTGGGTTGCAGTTTACGCGTCCTTTTACCGCTATTGACTGTGGTTCAAGATGGAGATACTTGGAAGCTTTTGATGATATTTCAAATGCTAGCGCCCTTAAATTCTTAAACAATCTCATTAAGGTGTTTCCATATCAGGTAAGAGCAATCAAAACTGATAACGGCTCCTGTTTTACCAATAGGTATACCGGCTATGAGAAAAGCACAGATCTCCTTAATCCGAAACTTCATGCTCTTGATCTTCTCTGTCAGAAAAAGAACATTATCCATTATCTGATTGATCCGGGAAAACCGGCTCAGAATGGCAAGGTTGAGAGATCTCACCGTACCGATCAGGAGCATTTCTATAATGAAGTGAAATTCAAAAGCTTTGAAGATTTAAAGTTAAGGTTAAAGTTATGGAATATGTATTACAATGATTTAGAACACATTGCCTTAAATGGATTAACGCCTAATGAAGTATTAAGAGGAGTGCAAAAGGTCCGTACCTAAAACATTTAAGGTTCTAAGCAAATTCTTAGCCAAGGATTATACAATTTATTAAAAAGATACAAAAAAACTAAGATTATTTTTTGATTTTGACTAATGCTTTTGTTTCTTACAGTAACTAAAATTAAAGTCGAAACAAAAAATAAAAGCAGAAATTTATAAATATAATTTATTGAAGCTCTGACATTTTGGTTGGAGTCATTCAAGGAATGAGAGGTGATAAAAATGGCTGGAACAAAGAAGGGCGGACTTCAAGCCGCAAAGACAAATAAAGAAAGATACGGCAAAGATTTCTACGAAAAAATCGGTCGAATTGGCGGACGCAAAGGTACAACCGGCGGTTTTGCGGCAAATCCCGAGCTGGCGAAAGCGGCCGGACGCAAAGGCGGTCGGGCAAGTGCTCAAAAAAGGAAGAAAAGGTAAAATGTCCACTGTAAACATTGCAAAAACGATGTTTACAGTTTGGATTTTGTTTTAGGGAAAAGAGGTTTTTAAAATGGGTAAAACTTATCGTTATGGAGAAGGCTCTACACAAAAATTTCGAAAAAAGTTTAAACGTTTTTCAGATTTTGCTCCAAGAACCTTTTATCAGAAACTAAATAAGAAAAAATACAGCCAAAAACCGCTAGCTCAGAAAAGACGAACTACTTATAAGTAGATATACAGCGCTGGTTATAGATGAAGCGACTACCAAAACACCAGAGATAAGTGATTTTGGGTTTTCGCTCAAGTTTGTTTGGACGCATTTGCCGGTTTTTTGCATTTTTGAAATAATTTTTTTCCTCACTGCACGATCTTTTCGATCATTTACTTCCCAGTAGCAGTCGCAGACAAAACATCCGAAAGTCTTGTTGTCTTTTTGGAGAGCATACTCTCCGCACTTCGGACAGGTTGCCCTTTTTGAAATCCACTGATCGTAGCTGTCCAGACATTCTTTGATATGATCTTCGTCGACTTCTATACCGTTCTCTTTTGCCAACTTTCTGGTTGTATCCCAGGCTTCCTCTTCCATTTGCATAAGTTCAATGTCATATTTATAGGTAAAGTGACCCAACTGCATGTGGGCTATTTCGTGTAAAAGTGCCAGATCCCCGTTTTTTTCCTCTAACTCTTCAGGAATATAGGTGATGGTTTTTGTTCCGGAATTAAAAGAGAAAACGTCTCCTGGGAGGCATTTGTTTTCTTCGATAATCTTTCTTATGGCGACATTCATTGACATCAATTTTACCTGTGAGTTTTCCCCATATCAAGCATAAGAGGGAAAAATTTTATTTATTCACCGGAGATAAGTTTTATAATTCAAGAAGGCAAGAAAATTCTGAAAATTTAAATCAGTCCGAACTGAGGGAAAAAACTCATGCTTGGCAGACAAGGTATAACGAAAAGCTGGATGAGTTTTTCGAAAACGGAAACCAAAGTCGCGAAGCTCTCATGGGTTTAATATGGGAATATGGGATTATGGAGTGTCTTATCCGAATGATAAGGGAGAAAAGGAAGCTAGAGAAAAACTTGAAAGAGCGGTGTGAGAAGGTGAAAGGGAAGACCCAAAGCTGTGTTTATGCATAATGTACTCGGTGGGCGGAGCACTTGATTCTATCGAGAAAAATCGCACTACTGTTGGTGTTGGAAGCCTGATTAATGGTGTACTTGAAGGCATAAATATTAAGTTCTATCATCCGGAGTATTTGTATACTTTGTTCCCGGAGTCAAGGGAAGATATTTACAATACTCCGCAAAAATTGTTTTAAACGCGATTGCTAAAAAAGCCAAAACTGAACTGAAGGAGATAGAAGAGGGAATGAATGAAACAAGGCGGCTTCGCAGGGCTACCTTTTCACTTTTGCAAGTAAATAAACTTTACTAAAAGGATATTTTGCGGTATAATATCAAAACTTGTTTAATTTTTAACAATCGTACCCTAACAAAGGAGAGGCAATACCAACCGTTAATGTTTATTACACTTCTGATAATCAAAAGTTGGAAATTGATAGAATATTCCTTGATTTAAAAGTTTTCGTGGCAAAAGAGCTGACTTGCGTAAATATCGACTTGGATCCTGATGAGGTTAGTGTTCGGCTAATAAAAGTTGATGGAGAAGGAATGATTGGTGACTTGGAGGTTGAGGTTAATGCCTATGCCTTCAAGGAGCGCGTCAAAAAGAAGGATGAGTTCTGTGTAAATTTGACCAATTATCTCACCAGAACAACAGGAATGCGCAATGTCAAAACATGGCTGATTCTCTCGGAACTCGGCCACAGTATGGAGTAGATGCCGACAACTAAGCGAGGTGAACGGTTTTGACTAATGAGCCGAAAACATTCGTACAAATCGGCGGTGTAATTGCCGGACCGGTTAATCCTGAGCAACTCACCATTCTCCAAAAACGCGCCGAAGTTACAAAAAAGTGGTGCGCCGAACATGGCAAGGAAGTCAATGAGTTGACTATGCAAGAAATCATGGAAATCCGATCGCTTCCGGAATGGAAGCATCCTACTTAAGAGGTGAGGCAATGACAGTACTGGATCAGGAAGCAATTAGGGATGTACTGCCGCACAGGGATCCGATACTGATGCTTGAGACCGCCACGATTAACGAAGAAGGTCAGGAAGTAGCGGCGACCGCCACCCCGATACAAATTCCGGAAGTTACACCTTTTAGTCTAAGGCTTAACTCCTGGGATACGATCGAGAACCGTGTGAATGCCCAGCAGTATGTAAACGGCGATGAACCCGGCTTTTCGGGGCATTTCCCACAGCCGATCGGACCGATACTGCCGGGTGTACAACAGCTTAAATTAGCTGCCATACTCTCCAGGTATTGTCTCAAATCTTCGGACGAAGATTATAGCAAAAAGCTGCGGTTGGAGCAGATAAAAGGTTTCAACTTTACGCGCATGGTAGTACCCGGAGATGTCCTGAAGATGAACGCTGAAAAGGCGGATGACTGGTACGAAACGAATGCTTCGGTTGACGGACAGCTTGCTTTCAAAGGCAGGCTGCAACTGGCCTCGGTCGAAACCGATGAGCCGACGATTTCACTCGAGCTTCTCGTCGAAGCGATGGCACAGCTTGTCGCCGTTGTCGGACTGTCTCAGCCGGAAAACAGAGGCAAGACACCGCTCTTTGCCTCAATCCGCTCAATGCACTTCGTAAGGGATATACCGGTGGGTGAGGAACTTCTGCTGGAAGCTATGCCGATCAAACAAATCCGTACCCTCGGCTTTGCCAAAGTCGGTGCTCGTTCACTGGAAGATCCGGATACATATATCGCAAATGGCGAGATCGCATTCGCGGTTCAATAATCCGGTATCTTTCTGACCCGCTAATGGAAGACCCGTGCTTCGAAAAGGCGGGTCTTTCTTTATGTCGCTTTAAATAAAGGTTATTTTGGGATATAATCAAAACTCAGAAAGAATTATTATGAAAAATATTTTAGTTACAGGGGCAACCCGTGGGATCGGCCGCAAGATAGCTGAGCAGTTACTTTCGGAAGGATATAAAGTTTATGGCGGTTTTAAAGAAAGAACTGACAAGGCGGCTGAACTTAATGAAAAATATGGCGACCAAGTTGAGATGCTGCAATATGACCTCTCTCAAGATGAGAAAATTAAAGAGATGATAGGCGCCCTTCAGGGTGTGAAGTTAGACGGTATAGTTAACAACGCAGGTATTGTCTATCTCACAAAATGGGATGAACTAAACTTTGACGAATGGGATGAAACCATGGCAGTCAACCTGACGGCACCACTGAAACTTGTTCATGGCTTACAAAACAATCTAAAAGATGGTTCGGCAGTAGTAAATACTGCAAGCGTAGATGGACTTTGTGCTGCCTTTGATACTGTGGCTTATGCGGCAAGCAAGGCCGGACTTATCAATGTCACGAAGTCTTTGGCGGCTATACTTGGTCCTCGCGGTATCAGGGTAAATGCGGTTGCGCCAGGATGGGTTATCACGGAAATGACAAAGGACTCGATGCCAGATGAGTCGAAAGAACTAACTCCACTGAAGAGAAATGCTAAGCCGGAGGAAGTAGCGAAGTTAGTCAGTTTCTTGCTCTCAGACAATGCCAGCTTCGTTTCGGGAGATATTATTAAAATTGACGGCGGGCTTACCGTCGTGGATTATACTCTCTATAAAGAATCAGGAAACTAAGTCTTCTTTCTCACTAAACTCATTTCCGGGTAGGTGGCACGTAGTTTTAAATAAGCCATTTGGTTGATTTTACCGGGGTTTACGACATTTAATTCTTTGCCGGATTCATTAAGAATTCCGAGGACTTTTTCGCGGGTGACTTTGTCGGGTGTGATTACTTCAATCGTATCGCCGACCTTTATCTGATTTCGGACCTCGATGAAGTTCCAATTGTTTTCGATTCTGGGCAAGCCAGAATGATGGGGAAAGGTGTCAGAATGACGTTTGGGGAGTGGACGGACAACTGCTACAAAGTTGTAGTTTCGGATCGGTTGGCGGGCAGGGAAAATTTCGCCTTTTTTAGCCTTGCCAAGGGCAAACCCTGTAGTGTACCCGCGGTAGTTTAAGGTTTCAAGTTCCTTTTTTAATTCTGAGATTCTTTGCTTACGCTCAGAATGACGAAGTGGGAGTTTAAGAGCTTGCCGGTATGTATGAGTGACGACCCCAAGATAATAAATTGATTTATTTCTGCCTTCTACTTTTAATCCCGTGATGCCTGCTTTCTGGATTTCATCCAGATACTCTATTAAACATAAATCCTTCGAATTCATTATATATGTGCCGTTTTCTGTTTCTTCAATCTGGAAGTATTCTCCAGGTCTCAGCTTCTCTTCGAGAAAATATTCAGTTTTGTCATCTCGACCGACTTCGCTAGGCTACGAGTGGAGAGATCCCCTTCTCTTTAACTTTTTGAGGGGTTCCTCTGTTTCCAACTTCGTCAAGGCTTCGCTGGATGAGTTGCTCGGAATGACAGAAGAAGAGTGAACTTTATAGTTCCAGCGGCACGGTTGGGCACAGTCACCGAGGTTCGCTTCGCGGCCTGTCATGTAGGTACTAAGCAAACACCTGCCGGAGTAGGAGATACACATGGCGCCGTGGACAAACATTTCAAGTTCTATATCTGGAACTTCTTTGTGAATTTTAGCGATTTCTTTGAGAGTTAACTCTCGCGCCAGAATAACCCGTTTAACCCCGATCGACTTCCAGAACTTCACTGCCTCGGCATTAACCGTACTTTGCTGAGTGGAGATGTGGATTGGAATTTTTGGCGCGTTTTTACGTACAATATTTAAGATGCCCATATCTGCTATCACAAAGGCATTAGGTTCTAACTTCGCAATTTTTTTCACATCGCTAGCCAAGGTCTTTAGATGTTCTTCGTGGGCAAAGATATTGAAGGTGATATAAACTCTTTTGCCGAGTTTGTGGGCAAGTCTAATGGTCTGGTCGATTTCGGCAATTGTGTATTTAACCTCGGTTTTTCGCATAGAGTACTTTCCAAGACCGAGATAGACGGCGTCCGCGCCGTATTCAAAGGCAAATCGTGCTTTTTCCGGATCACCGGCTGGAAGTATTAGTTCGGGTTTTTGTTTCATAACAAATAATTATAGCAGAAGTACAGTCTTTTGTGATAATATTTTAGAGCAATAATTAATAAACTTGAGAGATGGCGAAGAATAAAGAACAAAAAATAGCCGATTTTCTTTTTGAGATCGGGACAATGCGAAAACTGCCGAGAATGCACCAGCAGACTCTTTTAACACAAGATTTATCCGATAACATAGCCACCCACTCTTACAGAGTAGCTATGATTGCTTGGTTTCTGGCGAAGTCAGAAGGCGCAGACGTTTATAAAACAGTGATGATGGCGCTACTGCATGATACGAAAGAAATCAGAAGCGGTGATCATAATTATTTGCATAAAAGATATGTCAAAATATTCGAAGATGAAATCTCAAAAGACCAGTTGGGAAAGTTGCCCTTTAAAGATCTATTTGAAATAGACGAGGAGTTTGAGGAAAGGAAAAGCAAGGAAGCGCTTATAACCAAAGATGCCGATCTTATAGATCAAATCTTACTCTTGAAAGAGTATGCTCATCAAGGCAATAAAGAAGCGGCTATATGGCTAAATGGAAAAGGCCATACGGAAACAAACAATGCCCAGTTTCGCAGTTTGAAGACAAAGTCTGGCAAGAAACTCGGCAAAGAAATATTATCAGGCAAAGTATCCGAATGGTGGGAAGACATCTGGACATCAAAAAATAGATAAAAAAATTTTTATATAAACAAACAAAGACTAAAGTTCTTTTGATGTTAAAATTAGTTTTGTAAATTCATAAGGAGGCATAAATGAAAGAAAAAACAGAAAAAAACGTGAAGTTTGCTCTAGCCGGCGAGTCGCAGGCGCGTAGAAGATACAAGGCATTCAAGGAAAAGGCGCAGGAAGAGGATTTAACCCAAATTGCCAAGCTTTTTAAAGCGGCTGAGATGGGTGAGACTATTCACTCCGGCTATTTTTTAAGTAAATTAGATGGAGTTAAGGGCACTAAGGAAAACTTACAAGTTGCAATTGAGGGTGAAAGTTACGAGGCAGAAAATGCGTATCCTGCCATGATTGATGAGGCAGACGAAGAAGGTGAAGCGGATGTAAAACAGTATGTCGGATATGTCAAAACGGTTGAGGGTGAACATGCTGAGCTTTTTAAAAAAGCGCAGGAGGAACTCGGGGAAAATGAGAAGGTTGAATATTATGTCTGCGGGAGCTGCGGTCATATCCATTCAAATGAGGTACCGGAAGTATGTCCTGTCTGCGGTGCGCCAAAGAGCAGATTTAAACATGTGGAACTTTAGAATGAAAAGCTTTTGCATTTAAAACGTGAAGATAAAATGTGGGAAAAGTCTTGACAAGGGGTTGTGCTTGTGATATACTGATACATCATGGTAGAAAAAGACAGTTTCGGTTGAGATTGGCCGCTTCGGCGGCACAAAACATTGACAAATAGATTGTAGCTGGAGCAACTGGGGTCGAGCCACGAGGGTCTTTCGAAGGGACACGTACCGTGTCAAAGCGGGATATATCAAATTATTTGATCCCAAGGCTTTTCGGAAGATGGTTGACCTTTCCTGGTTGCTCTTTTTGGTTAATAAAAAACATTATATTTATTACTAAAAAGGAGAAATATGAACGAGATAAACTGGAAAATGTTAATAGCGCCACTAGTTATTCTTTTTATATTTATCGGAGGAATTATCGGTATAGTTAACTGGCAGAAGTCTAAACAAGGTCCGGAGGTAGGTATAAGTGTGAATTTGCCTGAAGGACAGGTGCAGACGAGCGATAACTCTATTACAGTGAGTGGTAAAGCGCAAAAAGGCGATAAAGTTTCAGTGAACGGCCGGAAGACAAAGGTTGCAGGTGATGGATCGTTTTCACAAACCGTTACCTTAAACCAGGGTGATAACAAAATCACCGTCAGGGATCAAAGAAACGGTAAAGATATACAGACAGTCGAGAGAGAAGTAAACTATACTCCTGCTGCTCCCGCGCAATCTCCGGTCCCAACACCTCAGGCTGGCAGCCAAGCGGCTCAGACCCAGAGTTCTGGTGGTCAGCCGTCTGCACAGCTGCAAACTCAAACACCTTCAAACCTTTCGACTTCCGGTCCTGCAGACATGATATTGCCGGTAGTAGGTTTCGGCGGGATAATTATTGCGATCAGCTATTATCTAAAAAGCAAAAAGAAGCTGGCACTAAGTTTAAGAAAATAATTTCCAAAAAGGGTTGGTTCTTACAGAAATCCGCCCGTACTTTGTCTAGTAGGTTATTTAGCGTTTTCCTTTGAAAATATGTAGATGTAAAGGATTTCAAGTATCCCTAGAGTGTTTACGATCAGTAAAATTACGAACCATGCTTGATCGTTGTTGCGAGCTGACTTCCAGAGCGCCACGCCTTTCCAGGGAATTGTCCAGACAACGAGCAAGGGTATTATCCATATGTTATGTAATATAAATTCTCTCATTTTTTATCATTATATTATTTTATAATTATTATGTTCCTTGTATCTGCCTTATGCAATAGTTATTAAAACTAATTGCCTCTTTACAATAAGTGGATTTTTTGGTATCATTTTACAGGCCTTAAAGGGATTAAATCCAAAAAGAAAGCCGCGTTAAGCGCGGTTCGCCTATATTTAGGCGAAGAGATATATAAATGGCGAAAGCAAAAGAAATGACAATGGAAGATCTCCTGGCTGCTTATGGAGATGTCAATGTTCCGAAGGAAGGCGATATGCTTGAAGGAACAGTGATTAATATTACAAAAAACGGTATTTGGCTCGATCTGGGTACGTATGGCACCGGTTTAGTTGTTGGTCCTGAAACTGTTGATATTGAGGAAGAGGTCAAGACAGGCGATAAACTTACCGCTTCTGTCATCTACCAAGAGACTGATGAGGGTTACGTACTCCTATCCCTTAGAAAAGCCACTCGAGAAAGAGTTTGGGAAAAATTAACACGGATGATGAATGAGGGAGAAGTTTTCAAAGTGAAACCATTTGATGCCAATAAAGGCGGGCTTTTAATTGAATATGAAACAGTACGCGGTTTTCTACCTGTTTCCCAACTTTCCACAGAACATTATCCCCGGGTATCTGACAAGGATGAAATTCTTATTCGACTTAATGAGCTTGTCAGCCAGGCGATTGAAGTAGTTGTTCTTGATGTAGATAAAGCTGAAGGTAAATTAATTTTCTCTGAGAAAGCAGCAACACGCGATAAAACCGAAGAACTTCTTTCAAAATTCAAGATTGGAGGCAAAGCTAAAGGTAAAGTTACAGGTGTGGTAGATTTTGGAATTTTCTTAAATGTCGATAGTGTAGAAGGTTTGGTCCATATTTCTGAGATTTCCTGGGACAGAGTCGATAATCCAGGCGACTTTGTCAAAGTTGGTGATGAGATAGAAGTTCAAATCATTGGTATTGAAGATGAGAAAATATCTCTTTCAATGAAAAGGTTAAAAGATGATCCGTGGCTTAAAAAAGTCAATGATGTGAAGGTTGGTGACATTCTAAAAGGAGAAGTTTCCAGAATTACACCTTTTGGAGCTTTTGTAAAACTGCCGCAAGGAATAGAAGCGCTTGTACATATCTCGGAACTTGCCGATCACCATATAGCATCTCCGGATGAAGTTGTGAAAGATGGCAAAAAATATGATTTTAAAGTGATATCACTGGATATTGACAATCATAAGTTGGCCCTTTCTTTGAAAGACACGACGAATAAAGCAAAAAGTCCAAAGAGAGACGAGAAGAAAACAAAGGGAGAGAAAGAGGAACCTAAAAAAGGGGAAAAGAAAGCTTCAAATAATGGAGCAAAGACGAAAAAGGCAAAGAAAGAGTAAAGAATGATTTAAATTTCTTTATGTTTATTCTAAATTTTTTCAAAAAATCTTCACCTTTGCCGTGAGATTTTTTGAAAAGAGTAAAAAATCACTTAAAGTAAAAATCATGACAGAAAAAACCAATATCAAAAAAATACCTGAAGTTATAACAGTGGGTGAGTTTGCCCACACTCTTGGCATTGGTGCCGGTCAAGTCATCCAGGAACTGATGAAAAACGGAGTTATGGCGACTATCAACGAATATATTGACTACGAAACTGCAGAAATAGTGGCCGAATATCTAGGCTTTGAGATCGAAAAAGCGGAGGAAGAAACTAGCAGTAAGAAACAAGAGACGAAAGGAACAGAAGCGAATCTTGTGCCACGGTCGCCTATTGTCGCAGTACTCGGTCACGTTGATCACGGGAAAACCTCTCTTCTTGATGCAGTTAGAGAAACAAATGTAGTAGGCGGTGAGTCTGGAGGTATTACCCAGCATATCGGAGCTTACCAAGTAGAGAAAAATGATCGGAAAATAACATTTCTGGATACCCCAGGACATGCCGCATTTGAAAAAATGAGACGTCAAGGCGCGGAAGTGACGGATATTGCTCTAATTTTGGTTGCTGCTGATGATGGTGTAAAACCTCAGACAGTGGAGGCGGTTAACCATGCGAAGAAAGCCGGTACTCCGATGATAGTAGTTATTACTAAAATAGATAAACCAGAAGCAGATATTAACCGTGTCAAACAGCAAGTTGCAGAGCTGGGATTAAATCCCGAGGAATGGGGTGGAGATATACCGGTAGTTGAAGTTTCAGCAAAAACCAAAGAAGGTATTGATGATCTTCTAGATCTGATACTTGTTATGTCGGATGTTACAGAGTTTAAAGCTGATCCTGATATGCCTGCCTCCGGAGTTGTAATAGAGAGCCATATGGATCATGGCAAAGGGCCTGTGGCTACTATACTTGTAAAAAATGGAACATTGAGAGTAGGAGATAGCGTAGCAGTGGGGGAAACTTATGGGAAAATCAGGGGGATGGAAGACCACAGAAAAAAAAGGCTAAAGGAGGTGTTGCCCGGAGCGCCGGCCAGAATATCCGGTCTAAAAAATGTGCCAAAAGTTTCTGATGTTCTCCAGGTATTTAATGACGAGAAGGAAGCAAAGGCGGAGATTGAAAGTATTAAAAGAACCCGGAAAATAAGTTCTCTTTCAAATGTGAAAAAGATTGGACTTGACGAACTTTCCCAGTCTATGCGCGACAGCAAAAAGAAAGAACTGAGTGTTGTTTTAAAAGCTGACGTTAGAGGCTCACTGGATGCTATTCGTGAAGCGTTGAAAAAAATATCAAACGCTGAAGTGGGAGTGAAAGTCGTCTCTGCGAAAGTTGGCAATATAACTGAAAATGATATCCAGATGGCCAAATCAGCAGATAACATTATTATTGGTTTTAATGTTGCGGTGTCTGCGAATATCAATCTCCTAGCAAAAAAAGAGAAGGTTAAAATCTATAATTACAAAGTTATTTATGAGCTTTTAGACGATGTAAAGAATCTCTTGAGTGATCTTTTGCCACCAGAGACTAAAGAGATTACTCTTGGAAAACTGAAAGTCTTAGCAATTTTTAAATCTAAAAAGGGTATGATGGTTATCGGTGGAGAAGTTAAAGAGGGAAAGATTGAAAAAGATACAGAAATACGTGTGATACGCAGCAAAGAAGAAATTGGCAGAGCTAGTATTACATTGGTCAAAAGAGAGAAAGATGAAGTTCGGGAGGTACAGGTTGGTTCACAGTGTGGGGTAAGTTTAGATAAGGAATTACCGATCGAAGAAGGCGACATAGTTGAATCTTATCTAACCGAACAGGTCAAGAGAACTTTATGATAACAGAAAAAATAAGGTGGCTAAAAAACGTTATAAACTGCTCATCAGTTCTTTAGTTGTCCTGTCTTTAATTTGAAAATCCATGTCTGAAAGAATAAGAAAGGTAAACGAACTTATAAAACACTTAGTTGCCGGAGCAATGCGAGAAGCGGATACTGGCGGCTTTGTAACCGTGAAAGCAGTTGAAACCTCGAGGGATATGAGGTATGCCGATGTTTGGATTAGTATTTTCGGTAAAGACGAAAAAGAAACGCTCAATGAAATAGAAAATCAAAGGTCTGCGATCCAAAGGATTATGAATAGCAAAATCAAGGCTAAACACGTACCTGTTTTGTCATTTAAAGTCGATCACTCTGGCGAACACGCTCAGAGAATCGAGGATTTGTTAAAAGATGCCGGCTCAGAAAGTTAATGCATTTGAAATCGCAAAAGCTTTAAAAGGAGTTCAAAGGATTGCTATTTTTGGTCATGTTTTGCCTGACAGTGACTGTTATGGGAGTGTTTTCGGCATGAAGGCAGCGCTTGCAAAGGCCGGCAAAGAAGTTTTTGTCTACTTAGACGCGCGTATTCCTTATAACCTTGAGTTTTTCAAAAACTTTGATAATCTTGAAAACTGTCCGTATTTTCAAAACGCCGATATAGCGCTTGTATTTGATGCTTCTGCCTTAGATCGAGTAGAAAATCTTGAAATCCTCAAAGATTATAAAGACAACGGTGTGCCAGTCTTTGTGATAGATCATCATATATCCGGTGGCATATCCGATTTTGCCGACTTTATCTGGCAGGATTCGGATAAAAGTTCCGCTAGCGAGATGGCGTTTGATATATTAAAAGTGGCTGGATTTTCTATAGACAAAGGTGCTGCCACATTTTTTCTTGCAGGGATCGAAGGAGATACTGGTGGTTTTCAGCACCAAAACACTACCAGAGAATCCCTGGAAGCAGCCGGGTATCTTATTTCGAAAGGTGCCAGGTATCGTCTGATAGCGGATAATTTATTAAATCCGCAAAACGGGCTTAATATCCTCAGACTTTACGGTTTGGTCCTGGAAAGATTAATTTATAATAAAAAATACCAAACAGTCACAAGTTATCTTACTCTTGAAGATGCGAAAAAGTTTGGTGTAGAAGGAGATTCCTACTCAGGCGTAGCGAATCTTCTGAATGTTATAGATGGCGCTAAGGCGATTATATTTATCAGCGAAAGAGAAGATGGTATTCTTAAGGTTTCACTTCGAACTCGTGACAAAAATGTCGATGTCCAAAAACTGGCTTCTTATGTAGGTGGCGGAGGGCATGTGAAAGCAAGCGGTTTCACCCTGAGAGGGAAAATAGTTATTGAAGATGGACAACCGAAAATAGTGTAAGGTGTAGGAAGTATAAAAAATTTCTTGTTTGTATTAAAAAAAAATGATAATATTATTTCAAGAAAAAGGAGTCTCAAGTGGAGGGAGAACAAAAAGAAAAAATATTAATTATCGAAGATGATCGTTTTATCGCCAAGATGTATCAAACTAAACTCGGACTCGACGGTTATCAAGTTGAAGTTGCGGAAAACGGATCTGTTGGTATGGAAAAAATTAAGAGTTTTTCACCTGACATTGTACTTCTCGATATTATTATGCCTGAGATGGACGGTTTTGCAGTCCTAGAGGCTATTAGGGATGATCAGGTGATTAACTCGACACCTGTTATAGTGATGAGCAATCTTGCTCAAGAAGATCACCTTAAAAGGGCGCGGGCGTTGGGCGCTAAAGATTATATTGTGAAAAGTCAGCTTACTCCCGCAGATGTTGTAAAGAAAATTAAAGAAATATTGGCGAAATAGCGAGTTTTGTGTTGTATTATTAGGAGATAAATTATTTAAAAAATCAGCGATGGCTGATTTTTTTGACCGTCATTCCAAGTGAAGCGAAAGCGCAGTCGAGGAATCCTTTAGTATTGTGAATAGCGAATAAAAGGGATTTCTCCGCTTACTTTGAAAGACGAGTATCGGTCGAAATGACAAACCCAGGGGAAAATTTTTTTGGTCTTATCCTAAAATACTCCCCACAATATTTCGATAACCTCTTATAAATTCCTCGGTTGTCATAGCTTTTTTCCCTTCAAGCTGAAGTTTCTTCACTGCTAGCAGGTTTTTTCCAGTTTGAATACTATATCCTTGATTGACTTTTAGGAAAGTCCCCGGTTTTTCTTTAGAATTCTCCTCTAATACCTCTGCTTCTAAGATTTTCAGTATCTTACCACCCCAGAAAGTGTAAGTTCCTGGCCATGGATTGTAGGCTCTTATCTCACGCTTAATGATTTCAGCCGTTTTGTTCCAATTAATCTTTCCGTCAGTCTTGCTTAGTATTTTTGAGTATGTGGCTCTTGAATGATCTTGTTTTTTCGGAGTGATTTTCCCTTGTATATCATCAATAATTACCTTTTCTATTTTTTGTGTTGCAAGATTAAGTAATTTATTTCTGAGAGTTACAGAGTTTTCGCTTCCGTCTAAAATGATACTTTGTTGAAACAAAATATCTCCTTCATCTACTCCTTTCACAACTTTTTGGATAACGAACCCTGTTCTTTTATCGCCATTTAATATTGCGGACTGGACAGGTGAAGTACCTCTGTAAGCAGGTAAAAGAGAGTAGTGTATATTTATAAAACCGTGTTTGGGGATTTTCAGTGCTTCTTCTGTAATAATAACACCAAGAGAAGATATAACCACTAAGTCTGGTTTTATTTTTTGAATCGCCTTCAAAAGATCGGACTTATCGCTTATTTCAAAGGTTGGTATATTTCTAGACTTGGCTAATATTTTAACAGTAGGTTTTGTAGTTTTTACACTTTGTCCTAATGGTTCATTTTTTTTTGTAATTAAAGTTAAATTATTAAAACTTTTAACCAGGGACTCAAAAATAGGATCAGCATATGGTCCCGAACCGGCAAAGACGAGTTTCAAACTATTATTTGGATTTTTTGCTGTCATTTATATCTGCCTTTCTGAGTTTCTTTCTGTCGCTGATTTTATCTATGAAAAGTATGCCGTTTAAATGGTCAATTTCATGCTGGAAAATGCGCGCCAGCAGTCCGGAAGCATTTGCCTTAATCTTCTTGCCTTTTTTGTCTAGTGCTTCAAGGCGCACTTTTTTCGGCCTGATTACCGGACCATATAGATAAGGGCAGGACAGGCATCCTTCCTCGAGTTCAATAGTTTCTCTTGAAAATTTAGTTATTTCAGGGTTTATATAAGCGGTTAAAGGAATAGCTTTCTGGATGATTTTGCCTTTTTCGTCCTTCTGCTCGTTTACTCTGACTAATATGATCCGCACGTTTCTACCGATTTGAGGTGCGGCAATGGCGAGTCCCTCTATTTCAGAGTTTTCTAAAGCCGAAGTCATTTCTCTAATAACTTTCGTAACCCTTTCATCGATAGTTTCCACTTTTTTCGACTTTTTTCTTAAGATCGGATTAGGCTCAGTTAAAATTTCTATCTTCTTCATATTAATCCTTGGGGATTTACATCTATTTTCCATTTCTGGCTAGTGTATTTTACTACTTTTCCAGTGATCTCATCAAGATTTTCCTTTTCATAGACCTTTAAAAGTATCTGCCATCGATATTTACCATCTATTTTCGGTAAAAAAGCAGGAGAGGGTCCGACAAGTTCCATGTTCTTCCTATTTTTTACAATTTCTTGGATAATTTCTTTGCTCAAATTGTGGGATTCTTCTTCGCATTTTTTCGGATCTTTATCTGCATAGAGCAAATGTATCAGATTGGAATAAGGAGGATAAGAAAGTTCTCTTCTCTTAGGTATTTCGTCATTGTAAAAGGATTTATAATTATGTTCAGCTGCCATTTTTAGGATAGGATTATCCGGATTATAGGTTTGCAGTATTACTTTTCCGCGTCTATCTCCTCGGCCTGTTCGTCCGGCCACTTGAGTAATAAGAGAAAAGGTGTGTTCAGAAGCGCGAAAATCCGGCATATTCAGTATATTGTCAGCAGAGATAATCCCCACAAGATCTACGTTTGGCAAATCCCAACCCTTGGCAATCATTTGTGTGCCGATCAAGATATCAAAACCTTTGTTTTTAAATTCTTCATATATATTTGCATGGTTTTTTCGAACCGAGTCGGCATCCATTCTTCTGACTCTGGCTTTCGGGAATAGCCTTTTGACTTCCGATTCTATCTTCTGAGTGCCTTTACCGAAATATTTTATTGCATGAGATTTGCATCCCGGACACACAGTCGGTACTATGGCCCTATAGTCACAGTGATGGCAGAAAAGGCCGTTTTGACCCTTTGTATCGTGGTAAACGAGAGGAATCTCACAGTTCGGACATTTAATGGTATATCCGCAGTCACGGCAGGAAACAAATGTTGAGAAGCCGCGTCGGTTTATAAAGAGAACAGTTTGGTGGTCTTCTCTTAAGACATTTTCAATTTCTTCCTGGAGTTTCTCTGATAAAACTGATTTGTTCCCATATTTAAACTCGTTTCTCATATCGACTATTTCCACCTCGGGCATTTCATCTTGGATATATCTTTCTTTCAATTCATGAAATATATATCTGCCGTTTTTTGCATAAAAAAATGACTCGAGTGATGGTGTGGCGCTTCCCATAACCAGATATGCATCCGTGATTTCACTGATTTTCTCGGCAACCTCGCGTGTCAAATATCGTGGATTTTTATCCTGTTTGTAGCTTGTTTCATGCTCCTCGTCAATAACGATTAAACCAAGATTACGAAACGGCAGGTATAGAGTGCTTCTGGAACCAATGACTATATTTTTCTTGCCTTCAAAAATCTCTTTCCAGGCCAGCGCTCTCTCGGTTTCTTTGAGGTAGCTGTGATAAAGCGCCACTTGGTCGGGAAATCTTTCCTCAAATCTTGCGACCGTTTGAGGTGTCAAAGCAACTTCAGGCACTAGAATGATGGCCTGTTTGCCTGAAGAGATTACTTTCTCCAAAACTTCTAAATACACTTCTGTTTTACCTGATCCGGTGACGCCAAAAATCAGATGCGGTTTATCCGGATGGGCCAGGATCGCTCCGGCGATTTTCTTCTGATCCTCGGTGAGCAAAGGGCTTTTTCTGGTCCGGTGGCGAAATTTCTGAGACTCGGATATCCTTCTTTTTTTCAAAACCCCAGTTGGCAAGATAGTTTTTACGATTTCTGAAACAGGTGAAGCATAGCGGTCGCGAAGCCAAGGGATTAGCTCGATTAAATGCTTCGGCAAGGGTTCGCTCAAAACTGCCGTAATTTCTTTTGTTTCAAACTCCGGTTTAGAAAAAAAATCCAAAACTATCCCAGCGGATTTCTTGCCGCGAAAGGGAAGAGAGACAATCTGGCCCGGTTTTATTTCATTTTCTAATTCATGAGGCACGGCATAGATAAAAAAGTCTTTATTCCCGCTCCCTGCCGCCACAGCGCATAAAACATATTTCATAGTCTTATTATAAATCACTGAGTACTTTACAGTAAACCCGACTAAACCAAGATTGTGGATTGATAGTAGAGGTAAAATCACTACGCTAATATGTATTAGCGTAGTTTGTGCCTGTTTGCTTTAAATAAACTACTTTAGTTTAGTTTAAGTACCGACATTTCACTACATCGATTTAGTTTTTTAGAGGTGTTTGAGGATTGAGTTTATATTATCTCAACCGAAATGTTTCATAAAAACCGTTTTTTATGATAAAATACTTGTAAGCGTTAGGGTAATAGCCGGAGGGGTCCGGACTTTTTTATCAAACGGGGAACTTGAAGGGAGGGAAAATGAGACAGAGGTCCAGTACATCCGCCCAGAACAACAAGGCCGCAAAAATTGATTGGCTGAGGGTTTTATTTTTTGGGTTATTAGGCATCTATGTTATTGGTATAGTCATAGGTCTTCCGTTTCTTTTCCTGGCAAAATAACTTCTTGGGCAGAAAGGAGAGATCAAATGGCGAAAACGAAATGTCCGATACCGAAGACAGATAGAAAGGAGATCAAAAGACATAACCATCTAGGTCTTCGAGGAGCTTGTTTAGCAATAGGATGCCGGGAAAGGCCTTGGGACGGTTATACCGGACCAATGTTCTTAAAATCTCTGCCTGGCGGGTGCCTATATAAATAGAAAGGAGCTTAGGGCTTATGAAAGAGGATCTGCAAGATATGACAGACAAAGACAGGGATAAACCCTCAGGTTCTTCAAACGCTGCAGTGGTGATAGGGTTTTTGGTGGCGTTGATCATTTTCTACTATGTCGCGGTTTACGCTGACCTTGGAGTTTTCTGGGGACCGTCAAGGTAAGAAACATTCTGTAATCTAAGTGAATTGAGGTGTTGCCGTGAAGAGCGCGATACAGACTTATAAGCCGCTGCTCAAACTGCCGACAACTGTAATTCGGTTTAAAGCCGTTGCGAGCGAAAGTCTTACACGATATTTTCGCATCTTTCCCGAAGCCGCATGAGGTTGGCGCCTGGTTGGCTACAGGTATCTCAAGGCAAAGAGTAAGCTTTGCCGAGTTACAGAAAGATCTTGCCGATACCGGCATTAACGAGGTTGATGTCTATGAAGGTAGCTGAACGGTTCTACTCACCAGAAATTCCAGATGGTGGTTTCTCCATAACCTCGAAACTAGGTAGTGGATTGGTCTGCTTCCCAGGCGGGTCAAACGGTGCAGTCAGAGAGTTATATCATGCGATTGCCTGGCGAGATGATATCGAGATCACCGAAATAAGGTAATTTCCATCAAATGCGCAACCTTAGGGCGGCGCTCTTTAAGAGCGCCGCCCGTTTTCTTTACTTCAAGTAAAATTTACGTTACAATTTTTAGGTTAAAAAGAAATTATTTAGATTCCGGATTGGCGGCCGGAATGACAAAAATTTATGAAAAAGCGAAGGAATTGGACCAAGATTGTTTTGATAGGGCTGCTTCTGGCGGCGGCTATTATTGTTGACTGGCCGGGTAAAGGCATCCATATTGTTTTTAAACCGCTACACATCGATATAAAAAGTCCTGACTTTAAAGTCAAACAAGGTCTCGATCTTCAGGGTGGGACATCTATTACTTATAACGCCGATCTTTCAAAAACTCCAGCTAATGAAAAACAAAACGCCATGAATTCTCTTCGCAGTGTGATAGAAAACAGGGTGAATGCTTTCGGTGTTACGGAGCCGGTGATCCAGACTACGAAAATGGGCAGCCAGGATCAGATTAATGTGGAACTTCCGGGTGTAAAAGATGTAAATCAGGCGATGGATCTGATCGGAAAAACCGCCCAGCTTGATTTCCAGGAGCTGGGTCCGAAAGGCGCACCGGTAAGTTTCGGTCTCACTGGCAAAGATTTGCAAAGCGCTTCCCAGACTTTTGACCCGAATACAAACCAGCCGGAGGTTTCTATAGTTTTTAACTCTGACGGATCAAAAAAATTCGAAGAAGCTACGGCTCAGAATGTCGGTAAACCTATATATATTTTGCTTGATGGACAGGTGATCTCTGCACCGAAAGTGAATGAAAAAATATCAGGCGGCCGAGCGGTTATAACAGGACAGTTTAGTGTAAAAGAGGCAAAAAATCTGGCAATCCAGCTGAATGCCGGTGCTCTTCCCGTTCCGATTCATATCGCTCAGCAGCAGACAGTCGGCGCGACACTAGGTCAGCAAGCTATTAAAGAAAGCCTTTTTGCCGGAATCTTAGGTGTGATTTTAGTGATGCTTTTCATGGCTCTTTACTATCGCCTGCCCGGTCTTGTCGCTGATGTGGCGCTTGTTTTGTATGCGATTTTTGTTCTGGCAATTTTTAAAGTCTTGGCTATTACTCTGACTCTAGCCGGTGTGGCAGCTTTCATTTTATCTATTGGTATGGCGGTGGATGCAAATGTTTTGATATTTGAGCGGATGAAGGAAGAGTTGCATTACGGAAAAAGTCTGAATGCTGCAGTGGAAACCGGATTTAAACGCGCTTGGACGGCCATCCGCGACTCAAACCTAGCAAGTATTATTACTGCTTCAATCTTGTTTTTATTCGGTTCGGGGACTATCAAAGGATTTGCGGTTGTTCTTATTATTGGTGTTCTCGTCAGTATGTTTACAGCTGTTAATGTGACAAGGACATTGCTTCGCATTATTATTAAACGGAAATTTCTGATATCGCCGAAGCTTTATCTGGGAGCGGGCAAGGAGACGGATCAATGAATATTATGAAGTACAGAAAAATATGGTTTGGAATATCGTTGGCTATCATTGTGCCGGGTATTATTTCTATGCTTCTTTGGGGGCTTCGCCTCGGCATCGACTTCACCGGCGGTTCAATGATGGAAATAAAAGGCAGTCAGGATATTGCAAAGGTAACTTCAATTGTAAAGGGTGATGGAGTGGAAGTGTCATCAGTACAGAAAACGGGCGCAAACTCACTGATCGTCCGAACTAAAGAGATGTCTGAAACCAAACATAGAGATGTGAAGAAAAAATTGTCGGATGCGCTCAAAGTCCAGGAGACGCAGTATGAAACGGTAGGCCCGACAGTGTCTAAAGATCTCACCATGAAAGCTTTCGAGCTAATCGTTTTTGCTTCGGTATTAATCGTTCTCTTCCTTGCTTATTCGTTCAGGAAAGTACCTAAACCGGTCAGTTCTTGGCAGTTCGGTGTCTGTGCTATTATCGCCCTTCTTCATGATGTGCTTGTGATGCTCGGCGTTTTCTCTATTCTTGGTCATTTTCTGGATATTGAAATAGACAGCATGTTTGTGGTGGCGGCGCTTACTGTGATCGGATTTTCGGTGCATGATACGATAGTGGTATTTGATAGAATCAGGGAAAACTTAATCAAGCGCGGCAGCGATGAATTTGAAAACCTAGCAAATGATAGCGTACTTGAAACATTCTCCAGGTCCTTAAATACGTCATTTCTGACATTCCTGGTTCTTCTGACACTCTTCCTGTTAGGTGGAGAGAGTACCCGAATCTTTGTACTTGCGCTTCTGGTCGGCATTGCCACCGGAACTTACTCATCGATTTTCAATGCCTCGCCGATGCTTGTGGTCTGGCAAAATTGGAAAACAAAAAGAAACAAGTAATTTAGAATAGATAAGCCCCGGCGATTTACCGGGGCTTTTAAAGTTCCCTGTCTGTTTTTATTCTTTTATCACACTGAAGCCTTTGCTTCCTGGTATGAGACTTAAGCGGTGATAGAAGAAAGGATCTTTTGAGAAAATACTATTAATATTATCATTAGTATTTTTCGGATCCTTATCTTTGCCGACTTGAATTTCATTATTTTCCGGCATAGCACAGTCAGGAGATTTTGTCTCTGTTAATACTTGAGACAAGGTACCCACCTCCCAAATTGAAGTCATTTAAGTCTATTATAAATAAAAAAATTTGTAAAGATTTTTATAAAAAGCGGAACCCCGGCGCAAAATTGCACCGGGGCCTATGGGTTCAAAAAAACTTGAGTTGTTCTTCCGGTTCCGCCCAGGTTGGGATATGAGAAATTTGGGTTTGCTGGACTCTTAAACCCAATGGTTTTATCTCACATCCTCGATTGGGATTTCTCCGAGCCCATCTGGCGATATTTGCCAGATAACACTTGGCCTCCCAATCACCATCGTTAGCGGCTTTGAACGCATCCGCTGGCACTTTCGCCGGAAAACTCATGCCCCCATACTCGAAGATTACTCGGGTATCCAAGGGGCCATATTTTCTTGTTCTTGCCAACTGAATCACCCCTTTTGGGTTTCACCGGCAGGTACAAATTTGCCTAGATAATATCACGAAAGTGCTGAATTGTCAATATTTTTCTTGAAGCTTATCCAAGATATAATTAATTTATGGCAAAGCAGGCTGCACAATCATCGCAAATACAGGGCAAGAAAAAAAAGAAATGGAATTTGCGCGAAGAGTTTCCTAAGGATTACCTAGAAAGTTCCGATTTTTTAGACTTAGAAAAACAGCTTCTTTTTAACCGCGGAATTCGAGACGAAACTGAAACGGAGGATTTTCTAAACCCAAAATATGAGAGTTTGCATGACCCTTCCCTAATGCTTGGTATGGCTGAAACAGTGAAACGGATTAAGGCAGCGAAGTCAAGTGGCGAAAAGGTAGTGGTTTATGGTGACTACGATGTAGATGGCATCACAGCTACCGCTATCCTCTATAATATTTTGAACGGTTTAGATATTGAGACTGAATATTACGTCCCGAAGCGCGATAGCGAGGGTTATGGGGTAAATACAGATGCTCTGGATGAGATCGCGGCAAACGGCGCAAAGTTTGTTATAACCGTAGATTGCGGAGTGACGGCGGTGGATGAAGTGGAATACGCAAGGAAAAAAGGATTGGACATTATTATCACCGACCACCATGCTATAAGAATAGAAAATGGCAAGGAAATATTGCCTAAAACGATTATAATTAATCCTAAACAGAAGGCTTGCAAATATCCGTATAAAGAACTAACCGGCGCCGGCATCGCCTTTAAACTGGTACAGGCACTCTATAAAGAATTTCCCGAAATTCTGGTACAGGGTCAGGAAAAGTGGCTTTTGGATCTTGTGGCGCTCGGTACGGTATGCGATGTGGTACCTTTGACCGGCGAAAATCGTATTCTGGTATACTATGGCATTAAAGTTTTAGCCAAGGCAAGACGAGTGGGGCTTAAGATGCTTATTGAGGTTGGTGGCAGCAAGCCGGAAGATATAGATTCATATAAAATCGGTTTCCAAATAGGGCCGCGGCTAAATGCCGCCGGACGCCTGAAAACAGCAGAGAAATCGATTCAACTATTGCTTACAGAAGATGAGAATGATGCCCGGATGCTTTCCCTAGAACTTAATAAGTTTAATATTGAGCGCCAGGATCTTACTCAGAAAATACTGGCTGAGGCGATTTCCGAAGTGGAGAAGAAAGACAAAAATGCTAAACTCTATCTTCTAAAAGGAGAAAATTGGTCATCCGGAGTGGTAGGAATAGTAGCTTCCAAACTAGCCGAAAGATATTTAAAACCGGTCATAGTTTGTGAAGATATGGGAGATGAATGTAAAGGCTCAGCGCGTTCACCGGAGTGCTTCAATATTATTGAGGTATTGGAAGAGGCATCAGAGTATTTAGTGCGGTATGGCGGTCACGCCAGGGCTGCCGGGATAACGGTTAAAAAAGAACATTTTGTTTTGCTTGAAAACAAGCTGTTGGAAATCTCTGACGATAAAATAAGTGCAGAAGATTTGGTTGGTGAATACATTATTGATACAGGTATTAAACTAGGTGATATAAACCGCGGTACATTTGAATTTATAAAAAAACTGGAGCCTTTTGGGATGGGTAATCCGATACCACTATTTGTATCTCGCGGTATCAGCATAGATTCTTATAGAAAAGTTGGCAAGGAAGGCGAGCATTTGAAGTTTGTTTTATCAGACGGAAAAAACAAGATAAACGGTATTTTCTTCTCGTTTACTGGTGACGGCTACGATCTCAGCCGGAAAATGGATATGCTTTATAGAATAAGTGAAAATGAATGGGGCGATCGGAAAAGCTATGAGATGAGAATCGTCTCAATAAAAGAGGTTAAATCGTAAGTTTTTCCCATTGCTTTTTGTTAGATTTAATGCTAATTTAGCTTGAAATGGCTAAAAGGATTTTTCAAAAACCAAGGGGTACAAGAGATATCTGGGGTGAAGACCGGAAGTATTTTCAATTATTAAGAGATACATTTGAAAACGTGGCAGAGGAGGCTGGATTTTTGAAAATTGATACTCCGTCTTTTGAGGATACTAAGCTTTTTGTGCGGGGTGTTGGCAAAGAAACTGATATCGTCGGCAAGGAAATGTATACTTTCAAAGACAAATCCGGGAATTCTTTGACGCTTCGTCCGGAGGGGACAGCACCGGTAGTCAGGGCATATCTCGAGGACGGAATGCAAAGTTTACCTCAGCCGGTGAGTCTCTACTATTTTAGTAATTTCTTTCGCTATGAAAGGCCCCAGGCAGGCAGATATCGTGAATTTTGGCAGTTTGGTCTCGAAGTATTGGGAGACAAAAGCCCGCTTGTTGATGCGAACGTGATAGCGACGGTGTCTAGGATATATAAAAAGCTAAATATCCAAAATACCAGTATTCAAATTAACTCCATGGGCTGCCCGGCTTGCCGGCCAAAATATATTAAACTGCTTAAGAAATTCTATGCTGGAAAGGTTACAAAGCTGTGTGCAGATTGCAAAAAACGCTATAAAACAAATCCACTTAGGCTTTTGGACTGTAAAAATGATAAATGCCTGGCTCTGCAAAGTGAAGCACCACAAATTATTAATAATCTCTGCAGTACTTGCCACGAACACTTTAAAACAGTGCTTGAGTATGTCGATGAGCTGGATATTCTGTATGAGCTAAATCCTAAGGTAGTTCGCGGTTTTGATTATTATACCGGCACGGTCTTTGAGATATGGAATGTTAGCGATGGAGCGCAAAACTCGCTTGGCGGCGGAGGCAGATATGATGAACTTATCCAAACTCTTGGAGGGCCTAGTGTTCCAGCAGTAGGATTTGGCGGGGGAGTGGAGCGTACCATTGAAGAAATGAAAAAAGAAGAGGTGGGTCTAGACTTTCCGAAAAATGTGAACATTTTTGTTGCTCAGCTTGGTAGTAAGGCCAGGAAAAAATGTTTCAAGCTTCTAAATGACCTCTTGGATGCCGGTATTGGCGCCGAGGCCAGATTTGACAAAGGCGGTATAGGTGATCAGCTGAAAATTGCATCAAAACTAGGAGTTGGATACACTCTTTTGATCGGACAGCGCGAAGCTTTCGATGGCACTGTGATTATAAAGGACATGGCTTCAGGAAACCAGGAAGTTTTTCCGTATGAAAAGGTAGTAAAAGTTATCTCAAAAAGGCTCAAATCGACCTGAATACTTCTCGTATATCATCCCAACCAACAATTATGAAATGGTGTACGGAGAAACCTCTTAAATTTTAATTTTCAATGCTTAATCAATCTTCAAATTCTAAAATTCAAAAGATATTTTTTATCACCCTTGGATGCCGGCTCAATCAGGCGGAAACGAATTTGCTTAAAAACAATGCTCTTGAGCAAGGGTTGACTATTGCTCAATCAGAGAATACTGCGGATATTTTTATTTTAAATTCATGTTCGATTACAGATAAGGCACAGCGGAAAACGAATAAACTACTTAGAAATATCACAGACAAATATCCGAAGAAAAAGGTAGTTATAACCGGTTGTGGGGTGCGAGATGAACACAAAAAATATGCAGTTGTTGTGAAAAATGAGGAGAAAGATGATTTATTTCTTAAGATAGGATGGATCTCGCAAAACCATCATTCTGATTCTCCCCTTTGTCATTCTGAACGAAGTGAAGAATCTCGAGATCCTTTGCTAGCACTCAAGGATGACGAACTAAGTGCCCATAGTAGGACAAGATTAATGTATAAAGTCCAAGAAGGCTGTAATAACTTATGTGCTTATTGTATCGTTCCGTATTTGCGAGGTAGAGAAAGAAGTACAAATCCTGAAACTGTCGTGAAAGATCTTCAAAAAGCGGAAAAAGAGGGTTACAAAGAAGTGGTTTTGTGCGGGGTGAATGTTGGCCAGTATAACTATACTGCGCCTGTCATTCTGAGCGAAGCGCAGGCGAAGAATCCCTTTAAAAACAAAGAAAAGGGATTTCTCCACTCGTCCTTCCAGGAAGTCGGTCGAAATGACAGTTCTGTCAACACTCCAAGGCAAGCGAAAAAGTTCAATTTAGCGGACCTAATCAAAATTATTTTGAACGAAAGCCCTTTTCCTAGAATACGCTTAAGCTCCATAAATCCTGACGACCTTTCGAACGATTTGATTAATTTATGGGCTCAAAATGACCGTTTGTGCCCTCACTTTCATATCTCGCTCCAGAGTGGCTCGGATAGCGTCCTAAAACGAATGGGTCGCAAGTACGACACTGAGCAGTATTCCGGATTGGTCTCTAAGATCAGGGAACAAATTCCAGATGTTCAGATTACAACTGACGTGATTGTAGGTTTCCCGGGTGAAACGGAAGAGGAATTTGCCGAAACCATTAATTTTGTAAAGAAAATGAAGTTCTTAAAGGTCCATGTGTTTCGTTACTCGCCCCGCGAAGGTACTAGAGCGGCCAAAATGTCTGATCAAATTCAAGAAAGTATTAAGAAAGATAGAGCCGTAAAACTACAAAAGTTAGAAGCAGAAATCAGGCAAAAAATTCTTCAGGGTTACGTTGGTAAGGAGGTTGAAGTCCTCTTTGAGCCTTCTCCTCTGTCATTCCGATCGGCTTCACGGAGTGGTGAGTCGAAAAATCCCTTGGTTTCTGAGCAGTCCAATTATTATTCAGGTTATACTAAGAACTACATAAAGGTTTCAAAAAATAGCAATAGTGACCTTACAAATAAAATTGTGGGAATAAGTATCATAGATATAAGTGGTGATGGGTTTACTGGATAAGTTAAATACGATAAGATGTGGTATGAAAAGGTAAATAGAATATGATATAGAAAAGCGTTTAGGCTCAAGCAAGGAGGAGCTAACTAAATTTTTGATAAAATGGCAAAAAAAGTTACGTATGGAATATTGAAAAATTGGGTTAATCATAGTTAATTTTAATCGGGAGAATTCCCATCAAAGCGGAGACTTTCGGGTTGACCTTAACAACAAAACTGTCACTATACTGATGGCCACTGATCCATTTAAGGGAGATGAGGGATACACATTAGTCCATGAGCTGTTGCATATTATCCTTTATGGATACGATAAATTTTGTAGAATTTCGTACTTGAAAATTATGAAGAGAGAGGGAAAGAGCACGGCAAATATGTGGAGAAATTAGAGGACACCACTCACAAGCTGACCGAGATCCTCCTTGGTAGAAGTGCAAGCAAAAACTAAAAACCACCCAAATGGGTGGTTTTTAGTTTTTTTGTTTTAGATTACCAGAGGATACCTTGTACTGAATACCAAGGTCTCCAGCCACGGGGTTTGTAGTACTGATTATAAGCTAACCAGACGTTAAACTCAGGGTCGAAGATTTTTTGGCCATAATCCTCTAGGCCGTGATGGATCTGGAACAAACCATAGTCATCAGTTTTGGAAACGGCATTCGGGTTACCATGTGATTCTCGCGAGAGAACCAGCATTGCCTGATCTACCGGCCAAGGATATTTGGCAACCAGTGGTCTCCATTGTTCCACGTTGTATGAAACAACTTGGGTAGTTACCTGACCGGCGGTTAAAACAGCCGTTTTGGCTGCATTGGCAGCTTCAAGCTCTGTTTGTTTCTTCCTTTCTTCCTCCTGCTGTTTCTGAACCGCGATTTCTTTCAGTATTTGTGCGGTCTCAGCTCTGGCAAGGTCATCGTTAGGTTGTTTAGGTTCCGGCGATTCTATAACCGCCTGAATGTTTTGAACTGTTTCTTTTTCTGTTTTAGGAGCGTTTACAGGTTGAGCTATGACCTGAGTTGCTGTTGTTGCTGCTATCGACACTCCTGCGATAATAGCGCTCAATCTGTTAAGCATTTGGTATTTTACCTACCTTTCTACCCTCACTCCTTTCCAGTGTTATTTTTAATAAAAGTTCCCGATTTCTCAGGAACGCATGAGATTATAACACAAGCATAAATCCTTGTCAATACTTTTTTCATGAATTTTATCCGGGGTCCAGACATCTTGGACACTTTTAACCAAATAATTAAGAATTGAAAGGAGCTAAAAGTGAGTATCAAGATGACAGAAGAACAATTAAAGATTTATGGAGCCAGGT